>CAZZZE010000448.1:0-2535 GCA_964658365.1 uncultured Jatrophihabitantaceae bacterium | reverse complement strand
AACCCTGCACCGACACGGCCATCTGGGTCATGATGTCCTGCCGCCGCTGGCGGATGGCGAACAGCGCGTCGGACTTCAGGGCGTTCGCCGCCTCGCTGTTGCCGGCCGCCTCGAGCTCGGCGACCTTCTGCGCGACCGCGTCGTCCAGGGCGGTGGCGAGCGCGTTGTACTCGCTCAGCTTGCCCATGGTCGTCCACATGTTGACCTTCTCGGTCTCGATCGCCGCGTTGTCCTTGCGCAGGTCGTCCTGCCCGGCGTCGAGGGACTTGATGATCGCGTTGAGCTGCGTCTGCGCGGACTCGTACTTCTGGAAGTACTTGGCGATCTTGTCGCCGCCCGGGATCCACTTGAGGACCTTCTTGACACCGGTGAGGTCCGCGCGGCTCGGGTCGAGCTCGGTCACCGTGTTGCGCAGCTCGTTCAGCGTGGTGGCCACGCGGGTCTGGGCGTCACCACCACCGCCGCCCTTGCCGGCCTTCATCGCCGCCGCCGGGCGGTCGAGCATCCGGTTCGACACCTGCGCGGACGCGCGCAGTTCCTTGTCGCCCATCGAGGTGATGGCGTCGACCTTCTTGGTGAACTCGGGATTGTGGACGTCCATGGCGGCCAGCTCGTTGGCGAAGGCCTCCGCGCGCGTGGCGAGCTCGTTCTTCTTCGCGTCGTCGACGGGCACCGCGCCGGCGACCTGCTCGTCCTTCACGACGGACACCGGCGCCGGCGGGGTCAGGACGAGACCACCCGCAGCGGGAGCGGCTGCTGGTACCGCGGTCGCGGCGGGGGCGCCGGCCGTGGGCGCGTTGAGGTCCAGTTCTGACATGCGTCGACTCCTTGGTGAGGGTCCGAATTCCTACGTTACTTGCGGCCGGCCGTCCAGTTCATGCCCCAGCCGTACTGCTCGTCGAGCTTGCGCTGGGCGCCGTTGAGGTACGTGACCTCGCGGTTGACGACGAGCGCGCCGTTATCGTTGGTGAGCATGGCGATCGCGCAGATCCGCGCGCCGTCCTGCGGGTCATCGAGGCGGATCTCGATCGGCGCGGCGCCGCGTGGGGTGATCGTCGTGACGCCCTGCGCCTCGGCCCAGTTCGCGGCCCCCTCGTAGATCAGAGCGAAGACCAGGACGCGGCGGATCTGGGCCAGCCCCTCGAGGTTGATGAACAGGTTCTCGCCGGTGCTGACCGCACCCGACCGGTCGTCACCGTCGAGCCAGATGAGGTCCTGGCCGCCGGTGCGGGGGCGAGCGCGGAAGGCGTTGCCCAGGGCCTGGACGACGCCCTTGGTGCCGTCGGTGAACTCGTAGAGGCAGCCGAGGTCGAGGTCGAGTTGGGTGTTTTTGCGGAACAGTCCCTTGGCCGGCGGCCGAGCATTCCAGTTCAAGTTGATCGCCATCAGCCCGCCGTTGCCGCCGTGCTTGGTCAGCGACACCGACGGCGCCGACTTGGTCAGCGTGACCTTGCTCAGGGACACTCCGGGCGCCGCAGCAGGAGCCGCGGCAGGCGCCGCAGCGGGCGGGGCGCTCGGACGTTTCGTGTAGTCGATTCCCATGGCGATGCCTTCCTCAGACGGTGGCCGGCTCGACGGACTTCGGGTCGGATTCGTGGGCGCCCTCGCGCCGGTTGCGCAGGATCGACGAGAGCAGGGCCAGGCCGATGAACGCCACCCCGATCAGACCGGTGACGACCTCGGGGACCTCGTACTCGATGCTGATCAGCAGGATGACCGCCAGCGCCCCGATGGCCCACAGCGCCCCGTGCTCGAGGTAGACGTACTCGTTCAACGTGCCCTGGCGAACCAGGTACACGGTGAGCGAGCGGATGAACATGGCGCCGATGCCCAGGCCGATGGCGATGATGATCGGGTCGGCGGTGATCGCGAACGCGCCAATGACCCCGTCGAAGCTGAAGGAGGCGTCGAGGACCTCGAGGTAGAGGAACAGGAAGAACGCGGCCTTGCCCACCACGTGCATGACCTGGGGCTTGGCCACCGCGCCGGTCGCGCCGGCCTCCTCGTCACCGTCGTCACCGTCGTCGTCGACGTCGAAGAACTCACCCAGGCCGTTGACCAGCAGGTAGGTGGCCAGGCCGAGCACGCCCGAGAGCAGCACGGTGGAGATGCGGTCGTGCTGAGCGGTGTCGGCGTGCTTGCCCAGCGTGTACGCCGAGACGGCCAGTACAGCCAGGGCGATGACGACCGAGAGCTGGTCGAGCTTGCCGATGCGGGCCAGCGGCTTCTCGAGCCACGACAGCCAGGTGACCTCGCGCTCCTCGAACACGAAGTCGAGGAACAGCATGAGCAGGAACATCCCACCGAAGGCGGCGATGGCCGGGTGGGCCTGGGTCAGCAGGTAGCCGTAGGTGCCCTTGTCGCCGGGGTTGCCCTTCTCGAGCGCGAGCCGCACGGCCTCGACCGGGTTGAGCTTGGCCGTGATGCCGACGATCAGCAGCGGGAAGACCAACCGCATGCCGAACACGGCGATGGCGACACCGACGGTCAGGAAGATCTTCTGCCAGAACCGCGACATCTTGACCAGGATGGTGG
>CAZZZE010000447.1:0-2546 GCA_964658365.1 uncultured Jatrophihabitantaceae bacterium | reverse complement strand
TGAAGGGTTCACCGCGCTGGCCGCGGTGAACCCTTCACCGGCCAAGCGCGAGTACGGTCGACGGGGTGCCGAACGAATACCGCTACGGGGCCTGGTCCGGCGGTGCGGATCCGATGGAGCCGCCCTACGACGTGCGCCAGGCGCTCGACGACATCGGTGACGACGTGCTGGGCGGGATGTCGCCGCGCGAGGCGCTGAACCGCCTGCTACGTCGGGGCAGCAACGGCCGCGACGGTCTCGACGCACTGCGTCGCCAGGCCGTCGAGCGCGCGCGCCAGCTGCGCCGCAGCGGCCGCCTCGACGGCACCCTGGACAAGGTCAAGGAGCTGCTCGAGCAGGCCGTCGAGGAGGAGAAGCGGGCGCTGTTCCCGATCCCCGACGACTCCGCACGGATGGCCGAGGCCGAGCTCGACACCCTGCCGCGAGACACCGCCCGCGCGGTGCGCGAGCTGGCCGAGTACCAATGGCGCTCGCCTGAGGCCCGCGAGACGTACCAGCAGATCCAGGACCTGCTGCGCAGCGAGGTGCTCGACGCCCAGTTCAAGGGCATGAAGGAGGCGATGCAGAACGCCACACCCGAGGACTTCGCCCGCATCCGCGAGATGATGTCGGCGCTCAACGACATGCTCGACGCCGACGCGCGCGGCGAGCACACCCCCGACGACTTCGCCGAGTTCATGGACAGTTACGGCGACTTCTTCCCCGAGAACCCGGCTGACCTCGCCGAGCTCGTCGACCTGCTGGCACGACGCGCCGCTGCCGCCCAGCAGCTCATGCAGTCACTGACCCCCGAGCAGCGCGAGGAGATGGCGAACCTCATGGCGCAGGCCATGGGCCAGGCCGGGCTCGCCGACGAGCTGGCCCGGCTGCAGGCGGGCCTGCAGTCCGCGCGTCCCGACCTGCCGTGGAACGGGCGCGCCCGCATGGACGGCGAGCAGGGCATGGGTTTCTCCGACGCCACCGGCGCCATCGCCGAACTGGCCGACCTCGACCAGCTCGGCGAGCTGCTCGACCAGAACTATCCGGGCGCCAGCCTGGAGGACATCGACGAGGAACTCATCGAGCGGGCGCTGGGCCGGGCCGCCGTGGACGACATGGCGCAGCTGCGGCGCATCGAGCGCGAGCTGCGCGAGCAGGGCTACCTGCAGCGTGGGTCCGAGGGCCTGCGGCTGAGCCCGCGCGCCCTGCGCCGCCTCGGCGGCACGGCGCTGAAGCGGGTCTTCGCGACGGTCGAGTCCCGGGGGCGCGGCTCGCACGACGTCCACGACGCAGGCGCGGCCGGCGAGATCACCGGCGCCAGCCGCGAGTGGCGCTTCGGCGACGAGCAACCCCTCGACGTCGTGCGCTCGCTGCGCAACACGGTGCTGCGCACCGGCGGCACGGACCTGCACATGGCCGCCGAGGACTTCGAGGTCGTGGAGACCGAGCGCCGATCGTCGACGGCCATCGCGCTGCTCGTCGACATGTCGTACTCGATGGAACTGCGCGGAACGTGGGGCGAGGCGAAGACCACCGCGCTGGCGCTGCACTCACTCGTCACCTCGAAGTACCCGCAGGACGCGATCGAGATCATCGGCTTCAGCGACTACGCGCGGGTGATGACGCCGAACGCGCTCGTCGAGCACGACTGGGACCGCGTGCAGGGCACCAACCTGCAGCACGGGCTGATGCTCGCCCGGCGCCATCTCGACAAGCACCGTGGCTCGGACCCGATGATCATCGTCATCACCGACGGCGAGCCCACCGCCCACCTGGCCGCAGACGGTTTCGCCGACTTCGCGTGGCCGCCGACGCCGCAGACGCTGGCCGCGACCCTGGCCGAGGTCGAGCGCTGTACCCGCCGCGGCGCGACCATCAACGTGTTCATGCTCGACGACGACCCCCGCCTCGTCGCGTTCATGCAGGAGCTCGGCCGCCGCAACGGCGGGCGGGTGTTCCAGCCCAAGCGGGGTGCGCTCGGCGAGTACGTGGTCGAGGACTACCTCGAGCGGCGACGCGGCCGGCGCCGCGCGAGCTGAGCCCGCAAGCCAGCCGTTAGCCTCGGCTCCATGTTCAAGATCCTGCTCGCCGTCCACCTGCTGCTCGCGATCTTCGCCATCGGCCCCTTGGTGCACGCCGCCACCACTGCCGGGCGCGGCGTGCGCACCGGCGACGGCGCCGCCACAACGCGTTCGGCGCGGCTGCTGCGGATCTACGGCTACGCCTCGGTGCTGGTGATCCTCGCCGGGTTCGGGTTGCTGAACGCAAAGCTGCCTTTCCGCGGTTCGGGCGGCGCGAAGGCCGGCGAGTTCGGCGATGTCTGGGTCTGGCTGTCGGTCGTGCTCTGGGTGCTGGCGCTCGGCATCGTCCTGGGCCTGCTCGTACCCACACTCGAGAAGGCGAGCGCGGCCATCGCCGCCGAGCAGTCCGTCGTCGCGCTGACCGCCCGGGTCGCCGCCGGGGGTGGCGTGGTCGGGCTGATCTTCGCCGTCATCGTCTTCCTGATGGTCTATCGACCGGGCTCGTGACCCTGCGGGTGACGACGGTCGAGGCGGCCGTCACCACGG
>CAZZZE010000446.1:0-2548 GCA_964658365.1 uncultured Jatrophihabitantaceae bacterium | reverse complement strand
GCGGACGTAGCGTCCGAGACGGCGACGGGCCGACCCCGTTCGCTACGGAGGTCCCACCGTTGCCAGCTTCTGTTGTGGCGAGACTGCGCGAGGGGCCGGTTCCTGCCCCCGCCCGGTGCGACGAGCCGACACCCACCAGCGCAACGGGTGCGTGTGCGCCCGGGCGCCGACTCACCAGGAGCGTCACGTGACCGATGCCCTCCCCACCTCGACGGACACCCCCAGCGGACTGCGGACCTTCGTCCTCGACACGTCGGTTCTGCTGTCCGACCCGGGTGCCCTCGGGCGGTTCGCCGAGCACGAGGTCGTCCTGCCCCTCGTCGTGATCAGCGAACTGGAGGCCAAGCGGCACCACCCCGAGCTCGGCTGGTTCGCCCGGCAGACCCTGCGGGTCCTCGACGAGCTGCGCATCACCCACGGCCGCCTCGACGCGCCGGTGCCGATCGGTGCCGACGGCGGCACGCTGCACGTCGAGCTCAACCACTCCGACCTGTCCTGCCTGCCCGCCGGCTACAAGATCGACAGCGCCGGCAGCAACGACTCGCGCATCCTGGCCGTCGCGTTGAATCTCGCCGCCGACGTCCGGACACCCCGCGACGTCACGCTCGTCACCAAGGACATGCCGCTGCGCGTCAAGGCGGCCTCGGTCGGGCTCAAGGCCGACGAGTACCGGATGCATCCCGTCGCCGACTCCTCGGGCTGGACGGGCATGTTCGAGATGGACGTCGCGGCCGCCTCGGTCGACGCGCTGTACGAGGGTGCGCCGGTCGACATGATCGACAGCGCGGACTTCGCCGCGGTCGCCGACCAGCCCTGCCACACCGGGCTCGTCCTGCACTCGGTGCGAGGTTCGGCGTTGGGCCGGATCACCGCCGACAAGCAGGTCAAGCTGGTGCGCGGCGACCGCGAGGCGTTCGGCCTGCGCGGCCGCTCGGCCGAGCAGCGCATTGCCCTCGATCTGCTGCTCGATCCCGAGATCGGCATCGTCTCGCTCGGCGGTCGGGCCGGCACGGGCAAGTCGGCGCTGGCGCTGTGCGCCGGGCTCGAGTCGGTGCTCGAGCGGCGCGCGCACAAGCGCGTCGTCGTGTTCCGGCCGCTCTACGCCGTCGGCGGTCAGGAGCTCGGCTACCTGCCGGGATCGGAGAACGAGAAGATGGCGCCCTGGGCGCAGGCGGTCTTCGACACGCTCGGCGCGCTGGTGTCCGGCGACGTCATGGACGAGGTCATCGACCGGGGCATGCTCGAGGTGCTGCCGCTGACCCACATCCGCGGCCGCTCGCTGCACGACTCGTTCGTGATCGTCGACGAGGCGCAGTCGCTCGAGCGCAACGTGCTGCTGACCGTCCTGTCGCGCATCGGCGCCGGGTCACGCGTCGTGCTCACCCACGACGTCGCCCAGCGCGACAACCTGCGCGTCGGCCGGCACGACGGCGTCGCCGCCGTGATCGAGGCGCTGCGCGGGCACCCCCTGTTCGCGCACGTGACCCTCACCCGCTCCGAGCGCTCGCCGATCGCCGCCCTCGTCACCGAGATGCTCGAGGATCTCCCGCTGTAGCGCCTCTGCGATCAGCGCCCGGGCCGATCAGCCGAACGGGACGCGGGACAGGTGCGTCCAGGGGCCGCCGTCGTAGCGCCACAGGTCGAAGCCGAGCGCGACGATCTCCTGCGGCGTGAAGGCGGCGGCCAGAACCGCCACCGTCTGCCGCGCGACGTCCGGGTCGACTTTGTTCTGGACGGTGACGTGCGCCCGCAGCGGCTGCTGGTCCTGCCGGGTCAGGTGCGCCCACCAGCGCTGCTGCAGCGCGCGGTGCCGCCGCCCGAGCTCCGCCGACTCGAGGGCGTACGCGGCGCCGCGGCCGAGCGAGCGCACGCCGGTGATGCGCACCGGGCACGGTGCTGCCGCCTCGCTCGCGAGGTCCTCGCGCACCTGCGCCTCCAGCTCGCCCGGGACGGCGTGGAACAGCGTCACGTGCGCGCCCACCGCCGTGCGGCCGGCCGGGAACCACCGCATGCGCTCGGCGTCCAGGCGGGCCTGGACGTCGGCGGGCAGCGCGAGGGTGACGACGAGTGGTGCGGTCATGGCGTCGTGGCCTTCCTCGTCGATCGGTTCTGATGTTCTACCTCCGCACCGCCGACCGGCTGCAGTGCACGGCACCGTGGCTCGACAGCCTGGACGGGGGATCGAGGAGCGCGGCCAGCTGCGGCCGCTGCAGCCGGTGGTGTCGTGAGCGACGGGTTCGCGCCGGTCTGCGAGTACGACCGGCTGCGGCCCGAACGCGGTGTGGCGGCACTGCTCGACGGTCACCAGGTCGCGATCTTCCGTACCTTTGACGGCATGCTGCATGCCGTCGACAACCGCGACCTGTTCACCGGGCAGAACGTGCTGTCCCGCGGGATCGTCGGAACGAGGGGCGAGACGCCGACGGTGGCCTCCCCGCTGAGCCGCAGCGACACCTCATGACCGCGACCGCGGTCGGCGCGCTCGCCGGGTTCTCGGTGGGCATCACCGCCGCGCGCCGCCGCGAGGAGCTCGGCACGTCGCTCGAGC
>CAZZZE010000445.1:0-2583 GCA_964658365.1 uncultured Jatrophihabitantaceae bacterium | reverse complement strand
CGACGGTCACCGCGTTGACGTCGCACCTGCCGCGCAAGGGACTGCTCATCGCGCTCGCCGTGGCGCTGGCCTTCGGCAACCTCGGCTCGGCCGTCGCCCCGAACTTCGCGTGTGTGCTCGTGCTGCGCTTCCTCGCCGGGCTGCCGCACGGGGCGTTCTTCGGCGTCGCGTCGGTGGTCGCGGCGCGGCTGGTGGTGCCCGAACGCCGCAGTCAGGCCATGGCCGCGGTGTTCGCCGGCCTGACCATCGCCAACATCGTCGGCGTGCCGGCGACCACGTGGTTGGGCCAGCAGGCGAGCTGGCGTGTGGTGTTCGTCGGTGTCGCCGCCGTCGAGCTGCTCTCGGCCGCATTGATCGTCGGGTTCGTGACGAAGGTGCCCGTCGAGCACCACGGCCGCGACGCCCTGCGACGGGAACTGGCCGTGTTCGCCACCCCGCCGGTCTGGCTCGCGCTGGGCATCGCGACGATCGGCGGTGGGGCGATGTTCGCCTCATTCAGCTACATCGCGCCGATGATGACCCACGTCGCCGGCTACGCGGCCTCGTCGGTCACCTTGCTGCTGGTGCTGTTCGGCTTCGGCATGACGGCCGGGAACATCGTCGGGGCCCGCCTGGCCGACCGCGCGCTGATGCCGACGATCTTCGCGGCGATGAGCGCCGAGGTCGTGGTGGCGCTGCTGTTCCTGCTCACCTCACACGACAAGATCGCCTCGGCGGTGACGATCTTCGCGTTCCCGTTCACCAGCACCGCGATGCTGCCGGCGATCCAGTCGCGCATCGTCACCATCGCCGGCGGAGCACCCAACCTCGCTGCCGCCTCGATCCACGCGGCGTTCAACATCGCCAACTCGATCGGCGCGTGGCTCGGCGGCCTGGCCATCAGTCTCGGCTTCGGCTACTCCTCGCCCAACGCGGTGGCCGCGGGGTTGGCCCTGCTCGGGCTCGGCGTCGCGGCGGCCTCGCAGGTCTACGACCGGCGGCACGCCAGCCCCGACGTCCCCGCGGGCGAGTTGTCCGCGCTCACGCACGCCTGAGCCGGTCAGGAGGCGGACAGCTCGGTGAGGCGGTCGCGGCACTGCTCCGCGACGTCGGTGACCTCGCGCAGCGTGCGGTCGAGGTCGGCCCGGCGGCGGGTCAGGTCGTCGGCGATCTCGTCGAGGCGGCCGAGCAGGGTGGTCAGCTGACGCCGCTCGGAGGACGTCGCCCCGTCGTACATGTCGACGATCTCGCGGCACTCGGCCACCGACATCCCGAAGCGCCGGCCACGCAGGATCAGCCGCAGCCGCGCGCGGTCACCCACCCCGTAGACCCGGTTCGCGCCGACCCGCGACGGCGTTAGCAGGCCCTCGGCCTCCCAGTGCCGCAGGGTGCGCGTCGTGACGCCGAGCTCGTCGGCGAGCTGCCCGACCGTCCAGGTCCGGGTGTCGGGGCGCTCTTGGTGGCCGGCCGTCATGGGGTTATGGTTGCCTGACCTTTACGTAAACGTCAAGGAGGGTGCCGTGTCCTTCGAGCTGAGTGACGACCACGAGAACTTCCGCAAGGTCGTGCGCGACTTCGCCGAGCGCGAGGTCGCCCCGCACGTGGCGCAGTGGGACCGCGAGCACCGGCTGCCGCTCGACGTCGTGCGCCAGATGGGCGACCTGGGCCTGTTCGGGCTCTGCGTGCCGGAGCAGTTCGGCGGCGCCGGCGGCGACTTCACCAGCCTGTGCGTGGCCATCGAGGAACTCGGCCGCGTCGACCAGTCCATCGGCATCACCCTGGAGGCCGGGGTGGGGCTGGGCATCAACCCGATCCTGACCTACGGCACCGAGGCGCAGAAACAGACCTGGCTGCCCGACCTCGTCGCCGGTCGGGCGCTGGCCGGCTTCGGTCTCACCGAGCCCGAGGCCGGCTCCGACGCCGGTGCCAGCCGCACCCGGGCCGTGCTCGACGACGACCACTGGACTATCAATGGTGCCAAGGCGTTCATCACCAACTCCGGCACCGACATCACCTCGCTGGTGACCGTCACCGCGAAGACCGGCGAGAACGAGATCTCCTCCATCATCGTCCCGGCGGGCACGCCCGGCTTCGTCGTCGAACCGGCCTACGACAAGCTCGGCTGGCACATCTCGGACACCCACGGCCTGACCTTCGACGACTGCCGGGTGCCGCAGGACAACCTGCTCGGTCGCCGCGGCGACGGCTTCCGCCAGTTCCTGGCTGTGCTCGACGACGGCCGGATCGCGATCGCCGCACTGGCCGTCGGGCTGGCGCAGGCCTGCCTGGACCTGTCCGTCGACTATGCCAAGAGCCGCACCACGTTCGGCACGCCTATCGGGTCGCGGCAGGGCGTGGCGTTCCAGCTGTCCGACCTCGCCGTGGCGGTCGAGGCCGCCCGGCTGCTCACCTACAAGGCGGCGGCGCTCAAGGACGCCGGGGCCGTGCCGGCCAGGCTGAAGCAGGCCGCGTCGATCGCCAAGCTCTACGCCACCGAGGCGGCCGTCTCGGCCACCCGCACCGCCACCCAGGTCTTCGGCGGCAACGGGTTCATGGAGGAGTACCCGGTGGCGCGCTTCTACCGCGACGCCAAGATCCTCGAGA
>CAZZZE010000444.1:0-2589 GCA_964658365.1 uncultured Jatrophihabitantaceae bacterium | reverse complement strand
ACTGCCCCGGCGCAGCCGGGACCGGGGACGGGTCGACCCAGGGTCAGGTGACGGCGGCGCGGACCGCGAAGCGGGGTTCGCGCCACTCGCCGCTGGCGAGCACCTCGCGGACGATCTCCATGGCGTCCCAGACCTGCGCGAACGACAGGTACAGCGGCGTGCACCCGAGCCGGACGAGATCCGGGCCGCGGAAGTCGCCGACCACCCCGCGGGCGATGAGCGCCTGGGTGACGGCGTAAGCGGACTCGACCCGCAGTGCCACCTGCGATCCGCGCCGCGCCGGCTCGCGCGGCGTGCCGACCTCGACGTCGGGGAGGAACTCGTCGGCAAAGCCGATGACCAGGTCGGTGAGCCGTAACGACTTGGTGCGGACGTCGGCCATCGCCAGCCCGTCGAAGACGTCGAGGGCTGCGTCGAGCGCGCGCATCGACAGCACCGGCGGCGTCCCGATCCGGCCCCGCTCGACGCCCGCGGCAGGCGCGTACGTCGGCGACAGGTCGAACGGCGTGACGTGGCCCTGCCACCCGGTCAGGGGCAGGTCGGCGACGGCCTGGTGGCGGGTCGGCAGGTAGATCCAGGCCGGCGCACCCGGTCCGCCGTTGAGGTATTTGTACGAGCAGCCGACGGCCGCGTCGGCCCCGAGGCCGTCGAGGTCAAACGGCACGGCACCGGCCGCGTGCGCGAGATCCCAGAGCATGAGCGCACCGGCGCCGTGCGCCATCGCGGTGATCCGCGCGGCGTCCCACAGCTCACCGGTGCGGTAGTCGACGGCGCTGAACGCGACGAGCGCGGTGCGGGCGTCGAGTGCCGAGGCCAGCTCGTCGGGACGAACCCGCACCAGCTCGAGGCCGAGCAGGCGCGCCACGGACTCGGCGACGTACTGGTCGGTGGGGAAGTTCGCACCGTCGGTGATGATCACCGAGCGGCGCGGCTTGAGCCGGGCCAGCGCCACCATGGCCTGGAACAGCTGCACCGTCGTCGAGTCGCCGCACAGCACCTGGCCGGGCGCGGCGCCGACCAGCGCGCCGATCCGGTCTCCGACGCGGGTGGGCAGCGTCCACCAGCCGTTGTCGTTCCACGACCCGATGAGGTCGGTGCCCCACTCGCGCGCGATCGAGTCCGCGACCGTCGGGCCCACGCGCACGGGCAGCGCGCCCAGGGAGTTGCCGTCGAGGTAAACGACGCCCTCCGGCAGCGCGAACTGCGCACGCAGGAAGGCCAGCGGGTCGGCGGCGTCGGCCTCCTCGGCGTCGGCCCGCGAGCGGATCGGCGCGAAGCCCGCCGTCGGATCAGCCATCACGCACCTGCCGCAGCTCGGGGAAGCGGGACCGAACAGCCCGCCCAGCCCGGGATTATCGTCTACGCAATGACAGAGTCCGAGCGGCGACCCAGGGTGCGGATGACCGGGCGCGAGCGCCGCGAGCAGCTGATCGCCATCGGCCGGGCACTGTTCGCCGAGAAGGGCTACGACGGCGCCTCCATCGAGGAGGTCTCGGCCCGCGCCGGGGTCAGCAAACCCGTCGTCTACGAGCACTTCGGCGGCAAGGAAGGCCTGTACGCGGTGGTCGTGGACCGCGAGATGGCCGACCTGCTCGATCGGTTGACGGCCTCGATGGCCGACGGGCACGCCTACGAGCTCGTCGAGCAGGCGGCGCTGGCGCTGCTGACCTACATCGAGGAAGAGACCGACGGCTTCCGCATTCTGGCCCGGGACTCACCCGTGACCTCGGTGTCGGACGAGACGTCGGGTGCCGGGGGCGGCTTCTCCTCGCTGCTCAACGACGTCGCCAGCCAGGTCGAGCACATCCTCGGCCGCGAGTTCGCCCGTACCGGCATGTCCGTCGACCTCGCTCCGATGTACGCCCAGATGCTCGTGGGCATGGTCGCATTCACCGGGATGTGGTGGCTCGAGGAGCGCGAGCCCAGCCGCGAGCAGGTGGCCGCGCATCTGGTGAACCTCGGGTGGAACGGGCTGAAGCATCTGGAGGCCGCGCCGCGCCCGTTGCGCTCCCGGCCCTCGGTCTGACCCGGTCCGTCGCCGTCGACGAGCGGTGAGACCCGTGCGCATCGGCCGCGGGCCTGACACCATGGTGCCCATGCTGGACGAGGCCGCTTCCCCCGGCGGCGCGCTCGAGGCGGCGCCGACCGACACCGATCCGCCCGGCGACGGGGCACCCGCCGATCCGATCCTGGTTCGCCGCGCACGCACCCGACCCGGTGACGGGCCCGCCGACGAGGGCCGTACGCGATGACCATCCCGCTTCCCGAGCCCGGCGGCCGCAACGAGGCGCAGGCCATCATCGCCGACGCGCTGGAGCAGGCCCGGCTGGTCAACGCCCGGGCCGAGCAGGCGGCCGACGCGTTGCTGGCCGACGCCCGCGAGGATGCCGACCGCCTCGCCCAGGACGGCCGCGCCGCCGCGAAGGTCCTGCGCGATCAGGCCGAGGCCATCGTGGCCGCGGCCCGTCAGCGCGCCGCCGACATCGAGGCCCGGGTCGCCGAGGTCGCCGAGGAGCACGAGGCCGCGCTGTCGCGCATGCGCGACGAGCATCAGCAACAGCTGGCCGTGGCCCGGGCCGAGTTCGACGC
>CAZZZE010000443.1:0-2593 GCA_964658365.1 uncultured Jatrophihabitantaceae bacterium | reverse complement strand
CCGGGGTGCTGCGTGCGGTGGTGCCCCGCGTGGCCGGGGCCTTGGCGTGCGGCTCGGCCGGTGCGGGGGCCGACGGCGCGGGACGCGGCGTGGCCGCAGCGGGGGCCGCCTCGGTGCCGCCGTCGGGATGCGCGGTCGTCACGTGCCCGTTACCGGACTTGCCGGGGGCGGGGCGGTAGTCGGCGAAGAAGTCGTGCCAGGCGGCGTCGACGCTGTTCGGGTCGACCTGGTAGCGCTCGTACATGTCCTCGACGAGCCATTCGTTGGCGCCGAAGTCTCCGGGTGTGCTCATGGTGTCGGTGCCTGTCGACTGCTCCGTCGTCGCCACGTGTTTTCGGCCGTCCTCGCGTTGATCTCAATGTCGCCAATTGCCGAGAGTACGCGGGTCAGCCCGGCGAAACAGCCCCGCAGGGGCCCGGTGTGCGTCATCAGACGCTGTGGATCAGGTGATGTCGCGGTTGAGCGTGAACGATGCGCCGACGATGGCCGGCACGATCGCCCACAGCAGCAGCACGACCACGCCGCCGGCGGTCGACAGCAGGGTGACGCCGTTGACCGACCGGTTGTCCGAGGTGATCGCCGCGACCGCCGCCGCCGCGCCGCCCGGCAGGTACGGGTAGACGTGCTTGACGCCCGGGATGGCCAGCAGGATGTTCTGCAGGACCACCAGGAAGACGATGCCGACGGTGACTGCCACGATCTGGTTCTTCAGCAGCGCGCCCACCCCGAGGCCGATGATCCCGAACAGGGCGAGGACGACGAACACGCTGATCAGCGCGTGCGGGACACCGCCGCCGCCGAGGGAGTAGTCGACACCCTTGGCGCTGAGCCAGGGAATCGCGATCGCCAGTTCCACCAGCACGCAGATGGCGGCGTAGACGACGCCGAGGATCGCGTAGGTGATCATCTTCGCGGTCACGAGTGCCCAGCGCGACGGTGTGGCCAGCAACGTCGGCGTGATCGTCTGGTAGCGGAACTCGGTCGTCACTCCGAGTACCCCGAGTACGAAGGTCAACACGTAGGCGATGGCGGCGTTGGAGAACATGTCCGCGACGTCCGAGGAGTTCTTGACCTGGTTCGACGCCAGCGGGCCGATCACGAACAGCGCGCTGATCGCGATCGCGCCGAGGAGCAGCCAGAACCACACCTGGGTCGTGCGCAGCTTGAGCAGCTCGGCGCGGATCAACCGGCTCATCGCGGGGCTCCTGACGTCAGTGCGAAGAACAGGTCCTCGAGGTCCGAGCGTTGCGGGGTCAGCTCGTGCAACTCGACGCCGTGCTCGAAGGCGGCGTGACCCACCTGTTCGGCCGTGACGCCGCGGATGTGTCCGCTGGTGGCATCGGCGCGGTGGAAGTCCGCACCGGCGGGGCCGAGCGCGCGCCCCAGGCCATCCAGATCCGGGGTGCGGACGAAGACCCGGTCGGTGCCGGCCGTCAGCTCCTCGATGGACCCTGCGCGTACGAGCCGGCCGAAGTTGAGAATGACCACGCGGTCGGCGATCTCCTGCACCTCGTTGAGCTGATGGCTCGAGACGAGGACGGTGCGTCCCTGATCGGCGAGCGAGCGCAGGAAACCGCGCAGCCAGCGGATGCCGTCGGGGTCGAGCCCGTTGGCCGGTTCGTCCAGGATCAGGACGGCTGGGTCGCCGAGCAACGCGGCCGCGAGACCGAGCCGCTGGCGCATGCCGAGGGAGTAGCCGCGGACCTTGCGCCGGGCCGCGTCGCCCAGGCCGACGAGCTGGAGCACCTCGTCGGCGCGCGTGTCGGGCAGCCCGGCGACCGTGCACAGGATGCGCAGGTGGTTGCGGGCGGTGCGAGCCGGATGGAAGCTCGAGGCCTCGAGGGCGGCACCGACCGTGCGCGAGGGCGTGCCGAGATGCCGGTACTCGACGCCGCCGATGGTGGCCCGCCCGCTCGTCGGCCGGACCAGACCCAGGGTCATGCGCAGCGCGGTGGTCTTGCCTGCGCCGTTGGGCCCGAGGAAGCCGGTCACCGAGCCGGGCTCGACGGTGAAGCTGAGCTGGTCGACGGCGCGGACGTTGCCACCGAACACCTTCGTCACATCCTCGACGACGATGCGGCCGGTCTGGCTGTGCGGCGGTGCAGTCATGTCGCACATCCCACCACAGAACGCGTGCTCCTTTGGGCAGGAACCCGGGCCGCTGTGGTGACGCACGTGTCGAGTCGTATCCACTGCCGCCCTCGGCCGCCACAGCCTCAGGCCATCTGGATCCAGTAGCGGTCCTCGCCGTGCCGCCGACCGTCGGGCTGCCCTCGTTCTCGGGCGCGCAGCACACCAGGACGCGCGTCAGGTCCGACGCCCGGCACTGATCGAGGGCGGCTGCGAGCATCCGCGTCGCATGTCCCCGATCGCCGCCACGGAGCGACGACGTGATAGCCGATGGCCGCCGTCCTCGTCGGTCAGTTCGCCGTTGAGGTCGCGCCGGCTCACGACCGTCCCCAGGTAGTACGCGCCCGAGACCCACCAGAACACGGTCGACGGGACACCCACCGCTCCCGCACCCCGCGCCGGGGCCCGTACCTCCGTCCTCGAGTGATCAAGAGCGTGAACTACCGGTCCTGACCGGCGTTTC
>CAZZZE010000442.1:0-2603 GCA_964658365.1 uncultured Jatrophihabitantaceae bacterium | reverse complement strand
TGGGACGAAACCATGCCGGCAGCGGCACCTGATCGGGATCGATGCGCTCCATGTCCAGCACCCGGGGGTGCAGCGTGCGTCCCTCGCCTCCGCCGCCCAGGACGGCCCAGTCCACGTCGGCGAGCTCGTCGCGCGGGTCGAGGTGCTCGGGGTCGGAGATCACCCGGTCGACGCGGGCCAGCGCGAGCTCGCGCTTGGTGTCGCCGTCCGGGCGCAGCAACACCGCGGTGGCGCCCAGCCGGCTGATCGCCGCGATGAGGGTGACCGCGCTGGGGCGGGTCGCCATCAGCACGCCCACCCGGTCACCGTGCCGCACACCGATGTCGATCAGGCCCCGGACGACGTTGTCGACGCGCTGCTTCACGTCGTGCTGGCGGTAGGCGCGGTCGCCGAACAGGAACGCGACGTCGTCGGACGCGCGCCGGGTCTGCTCGTCGAGCAGCAGGCCGAGCGAGATCTGGGTGTCGGGTTCGAGCTGCTCGATGCGGCTGAGCCGCGGCAGTTGCTGGGGCGCGTCGCGGACGACGCCGCGCACCAGCCGGGTGACCCGCTTGCCCTGCTGCACCGCGATGCGTCCGACCCCGACGCCGAGCTCGATGGCCTGGCCGACCGCGGCCATGCTCGGGTCGGGGCGCGGGCCGCGTCCGGGCGTCACGTTCTCGGCCGGCACGATGTCGTCGGGCAGCGGCGCCCCGTCCTGGCGCCAGCGCACCCACGACGCGACGTCGGGCCAGCTGCGCTCGTTGGCGGTCGAGCCGACGACCAGTCCGAAGTGCCCGACGGGCAGCGACACCTCGTACACGGTGGCCCGCGGGGCGGCCCGGCGGATCGCCCGCACGGAGTCCGGATGGCCGATCGTGTCGCGGCTGCCGAGGAAGGTGAGGACGGGCAGCTCGATGTCGGCGAGCGTGACCAGCCGGTCGTCGATGACGAACCCGCCCTCGAGCATCCGGTTGTGGGTGACGAACTGCTCGAGCAGCTCGGCGATCGCCGGGCCGGAATAGGCCGTCCACCCCTCGCCGTCGAGGAAGCGGCGCTGCCGCTCGCGGGGCAGCAGCGCGTCGCGGTCGGTGAGGGCGAGCAGGAACTGGACGCGGTCCTGCAGCGACTTGGCCGGGGTCAGCATCTTGAAGATCGACCGCGCCGCCCACCCCGGCAGGTTCATGTGCCGCAGCCAGCCCGACTCGACGAGGTCGTTGGCGAGCCGCGAGACGACCTCGGGCGAGATCGGGATGGGCAGCGGCGCGCGGGTGTCGACGGGTGAGCCGAAGGTGACGAGGCTGTCGATGTCGCGCCCACGCCGGTACGCGGCGGCCTGGTAGGCGAACATGCCGCCCTGCGAGTAACCGGCGAGGACGATCGGCTGGTCGGTGGCCTTCACGACGCGGTCGATGGCGTCGCTGACCGCGAGGACGTGGTCGGTCAGGGTGCGCTCGAGACCGCCGGGTTCGCGGTCGGGATGGCCGAAGTCGACGACCCAGGTGTCGAGCCCCTCGGCGTGCAGGGACCCGACCGCGGTGGTGCTCGGCGAGACGTCCCACACCTCGGTGGTGACCATCAGCGGCGGGATCATGAGCACGGGCATCCCGGCGGCCGGGACGTCGTCGGCGAAGTAGTGCCGCAGCCGGTAGTTGGGCTGCTCGGCCTCGACGGTGAACGGCGACTGCTCCTCGCCGGTGTCGAGGCCGCCGAAGCGGACGAACTCGGCGACGTTGCGGGCGGTGTGCTGCACGCGCTGGGCATAGCGCACCGCGGCCCCTGCCGAGCCGGCTCCCGGGCGCCTGGCCACTGTGGTGTCCGGCTCTGCGCTGTTCCCCGTTGCGTGCGTCACGTCCCGAGCGTGGTCTGAACGGGCGCCGGAGGCAAGCTCGGGGCTACCGCGGGCGGGGCACCGGCTCGAAGGACCAGGCGTGCGGCGGGCGGGCGAGCAGCTCGGGCGGGACGTCGTCGAGCCCGCTCCCGGTGGGATCGATGACGACGACGCGGCCGTCGCGGCTGCGGTAGACGTCGGCGCCTGGTTCGGCGTGCGCGAGGACGTGGGCGAGCAGGTCGTCGAGGCGGTCGGGCGCGGCCGTGGCCTCCCACATGACGGTCGTCATCGCTCGAGGCCGAGTTGGGCCGAGCTGAGTTCGACGGTGGGGACGGCCGAGAACCCGGGCGCGGACGGGCGGGCGCCGTCGCGCACGAGCAGGTCGCCGATGGCCGCGATCATCGCGCCGTTGTCGGTGCACAGGCGCAGGGGCGGGATGCGCAGCTGGACACCGGCCGCCGCGCAGCGCTCCTCGGCCAGGCTGCGGATGCGGCTGTTGGCCGCCACTCCCCCGACGATCACCAGCGTGTCGACGTCGGCGTCGCGGCAGGCGCGCAGCGCCTTGCGGGTCAGGGTGTCGGCCACCGCCTCCTGGAAGCTGGCGGCGACGTCCGCGGTGCTCACCCCGGGGTCGCGTGCACCCTCGACGTAGCGCGCGACCGCGGTCTTCAGGCCGCTGAACGAGAAGCCGAGCGGCGGGTCGTTCGGCCCGGTCAACGGCCGGGGGAAGGCGACCGCGGTGGGGTCGCCGTCGCGGGCGGCCCGGTCGATCGACGGGCCGCCCGGGTAGGGC
>CAZZZE010000441.1:0-2613 GCA_964658365.1 uncultured Jatrophihabitantaceae bacterium | reverse complement strand
GCCGGTAGAACTCCACCGCGGCTGCCATGTCGTTCGTGACGAGGTTGATCTGGGCAAGCGGCTTCCCCATCGCTTCATTGTGGGGATCGTTGATGGTTGTGTCATCCCGCAGGGCACGCTGCCGCGGTACAGCACGTGCTTCCTCCTCACCTACAGGTGGTCAGTGCGCCTTCCTTGCGCTGACGTGCAACCGGATCACACCCCGCACCGCGACCGTGCCGTCGATCCGGGCGGCCTGCACCCGCACCTCGACCTCGCCGGGACCTTCCCAGTCCGCGGGGTCGGTGTCGGCAGTGGCGAGCATGGTCGAGCTCGACATCGCGAGGTACTCCAGCTGCATACCTTTGGGTATCCAGCGCAGGTGCGGCGGGATGCTCGCCTCGGCCAGCGCACCCATCGCCATCTCCATGCCGTTGGCCAGTGCGATCACGTGCACCGTGCCGATGTGGTTGTGCACTCCCCACCATTTGCGGACCCGCACCTCGGCGTGGTTGGGCCGCAGCTCGACCAGCGTCGGGGCGATGGTCAGGAAGTACGGCGCCTTGAGCGCGAACGCGAGCGAGAACGCACCCCGGCCGATGACCGGTACCCGGTTGGCCCGCTGGTAGAGATCGAGCACCTTCATGCGTCCTCCCGGCCCGCGAGCGACGACGACAGCCAGGACAGCGCGAGCACGTATCCCTCGACGCCGAGGCCGACGATGACGCCGGTGGCGTGCGCCGAGACGAAGCTCGAGTGCCGGAAGGCCTCGCGCCGGTGCACGTTGCTGATGTGGACCTCGATCAGCGGTGCCGAGAGCATGGCGCAGGCGTCGCCCAGGGCCACCGAGGTGTGGGTCAGCGCGCCGGCGTTCAGGACGACCGGCGTGGCGTCGTCGGCGGCCTCGTGCAGCCAGCCGAGCAGGTCGCCCTCGAACTCGCTCTGGCGGACCTCGACGTCCAGGCCGAGTTCGGCGCCGGCGCGCACGCACAGCGCGGCGAGTTCGGCGTGCGTGGTGGCGCCGTAGATCTCGGGCTCGCGGGTGCCCAGCCGGCCGAGGTTCGGCCCGTTCAGGACGACGACACGGGTGCTACTCATCGGGCCACCTCGGCGTAGGCATCGAGCAGGACGTCGGGATCGGGGTTGTCGGCCGTGCCGGGGCGGGCCAGGCCGTCGAGCACGACGAAGCGCAGCCGGTTACCGCGCGACTTCTTGTCGATGCGCATGGTCTCCAGCAGCTGCGGAAAGGCGTCGGTCCGGTAGGACGTCGGCAGGCCCAGCGCATCGAGCACGCGGCGGTGCCGGTCGGCGGTCGCGGCATCCAGGCGCTCGAGGCGCCGACCCAGCGCCGCGGCGTAGATGAGACCGACCGAGACCGCGTCGCCGTGCCTCCACCGGTAGTTCTCGGCCCGCTCGATGGCATGTCCGAGCGTGTGTCCGTAGTTCAGGATCTCGCGCAGACCCTGCTCGGTGAGGTCCTCGCCAACGACGTGCGCCTTGACCCGCACAGTGCGCTCGACGAGCTCGCGCTCGACCGGGTTGCCGGCCCGGGTCGCCGCCGTCGGGTCGGCCTCGATGAGGTCGAGTATGGCGGGGTCGGCGATGAACCCGCTCTTGACGACCTCGGCCAGCCCGGCGACGTAATCCTCGGCCGGCAGCGTCTCGAGGGCGGCGAGGTCGCACAGCACGCCGGCGGGCGGATGGAACGCACCGACGAGGTTCTTGCCGGCCGCCGTGTTGATGCCGGTCTTGCCCCCGACCGCGGCGTCGACCATGCCGGCCAGCGTGGTGGCGACGTGCACCACGCGCACGCCACGCAGCCAGGCGGCGGCGACCCAGCCGGCGAGATCGGTGGCCGCTCCCCCGCCCACACCGACGACCGCATCGGAGCGGGTGAAGCCGAAGCGGGCCAGGGCGTCCCAGCACGTGCCGGCCACGGCGAGGGTCTTGGCATCCTCGCCGTCGGGTACCTCGAGGACGTGCGCGGCGAAGCCGGCGTCCTGCAGCCGGGCACGGAACGCCTCGGCCCGCTCGGTGACGGTGGGCGGATGGACGATCGCGACCCGCGCCGCGCCGGACAGCAGCGGGACGAGCTCATCGGCGAGGTCGCGACCGACGAGAACCGGGTAGGGCTGCGCGCCGCCGACCTCGATGCGGGTGACGCTCACGCCCTGACCCGTCGCTCGTGCAGCCGGGCCGCCACGGTGGCCGCCACCTGCCCGGGGGTGCGGCGGTCGGTGTCGACGACGAACGTCGCGACCTCGTCGTAGAGCGCAGCCCGCTCGGCCGCGAGATCGGCCAGGCGGGCGAGCGGGTCGGCGGCGAGCAACGGCCTGGTGCGGGCGTCCCCGACGCGCGCTCCGAGCGTCGAGAGCTCGGCGCGCAGGACCACGACGGGTGCCGGGCTGGCCAGCAGCGCGGCGCGGGTGGCCGGACGGAGCAGCGCTCCGCCGCCCAGGGCGAGCACGCCGTCGAAGCCGACGAGCGCCGCGGCGACGGCGTCGGCTTCGAGAGCCCGGAAGGCATCCTCACCGTCCGCGGCGAAGATCTCGCCGACCGAGCGGCCGGTGGCAACCTCGACGAGGTCGTCGGAGTCCGCGAACGGCAGCGCGAGGATCTTGGCCAGCCGGCGTC
>CAZZZE010000440.1:0-2617 GCA_964658365.1 uncultured Jatrophihabitantaceae bacterium | reverse complement strand
CGTCGATGCTGTTCTCGACGAGCAGCTTCCAGTTCGCGTCGATCGAGTACTTGTGCGTCCCTGGCACCACCTCCAGGCCGGCCTCGGACTGGTCGACGAGCAGATCCAGGTAGTACGCCGCCTTGCCCAGGTAGTCCGTCAGCGGCTCGACGTCGGCGTTGAAACTGCCGAACAGGAACCCGCGGTAGCTCTCGAAGCGCGGCACCGGCCGCAGACCCAGTTCCGAGGTCTGAAAACCCGGGCCGTAGGACGATTTGCCCGGCAGCCCGACCAGCTTGCCGGCGGTGTCATAGGTCCAGGCGTGATAGAAGCAGCGGAACGCGCGGGTGTTGCCGCTCGGGTCGCGGCACACCTCTGCGCCGCGGTGCAGGCAACTGTTGAGCATCGCGTGCAGCGCGCCGGTGCGGTCGCGGGTCAGCAGCAACGGGCGCCGAGCCACGACGCGAGTGAGGTAGTCACCGGGATTCGGCAGCTCCGACTCGTGGCCCAGATAGACCCACACCTTGTCGAAGATCGCCGACCACTCCTGCTCGAACACAGCCGGATCGGCCACCGAGCGACGGTTCACCCGGAACAACTCGAGCTCGCGGTCCTCGACGACGAAGGGGGTTTCGGTCACGATTCGACTCCGGACTCCGACGGGTGCGCCGCGGGCGAACGGCGCCTGTTCCCTCACTGTCCACCACTGCCGACGCCGATGTCCCTGCCCGCCTCACGATGTGGACTCGTGCGTGCCGAATCCGTTGCGGCCCCCGTTCATCAGGCGGTTGGTTGATATTCTCCCTGGCATGGCCACGCCAGTCAGTTCGACAGTCGTCAAGACGTTCGCCATCTTGCAGCTGTTCGTCGATCGGCCTTCGGTGACGACGTCGATGGTCACCGCCGAGCTCGGTTACCCGCACTCCACCGCCTACCGGCTGCTCACCGGCCTGGTGAGTGTCGGCGTCCTGCGCCAGCCCGCCAAGGACCACTACGTCCTGAGTCTCAGCCTGTTCGAACTCGGCTCGCTCGCACCGACACGTCGCCAGCTGTGCGACCGCGCCCGCCTGCCCCTCGAGCGGCTCACCGGCGAGACGGGCCTGCCGACCCACATGGGCGCGCTCGACGGCGACAACGTGGTGCTGCTCGAAACCATCACCGGCCGCCTGTTCAGCCTGCCGACCCGCGTGGGCCACAAGGCGCCGATCCATGCGACCGCCGTCGGCAAGCTGATGCTGGCCCACGCCGACGAGGCCACCCGCACACGGGTCGTCACCGGCCCGCTGCACCGCTTCACCCGGCACACCATCACCTCCAGGGCCGGTCTCGAGGCCGAGCTCGCGCGGATCGTCAGCGACGACTTCGCGCAGGAGGTCGAGGAGACGCACCTCGGGGCCGCATGCGTCGCCGTGCCGGTGCGGCTCAACGGCGAATGCGTGGCCGGGATCTCGATCTCCGGGCCGGTCACCCGCTTCGCCGCGATGCGCGACAGCTACATCGCGATGCTCAATCGCGCCGCCCGCCAGATCGAGCGGGGCGTGGCCTGGCAGAGCACGCTCACCTGGCCGGCGGGTCAGGACCGCGCCGCCGGCTGACCACGGGTCAGGTCAGCAGGTCTGCTCTCGGCGGCACGAAGTAGTCGATGTTCACGCACGGCGCCTCGGTCGGCTCGACGTAGTGCTCGCTGCCGCGGGGAACCAGCAGGAACGCCCCGGCGCGCAGGTCGTGCGCGACGCCGTCGACGTAGTAGTTCGCCCGGCCCGACGCGATGTGCACCAACTGGTCGAAGTCCGCGTGGGTGTGCGGGTTCAGGGCCATGCGCAGGTCGAGTTCGTGGTGGCAAATCATGACCGAGTCGGTCGCCAGGACCCGGCGCACGACGCCCGGTCGCACAACCTCCGCAGGCACCGCGTCCCAATCGACGACGCCTCCCGGCTGCAGCGCTACATGCATCAGGGTCCTGTTCCTGCTGCGTCGCGCAGCGCTGTCGAGAGCAGTTGGAGGTCCGAGCCGACAAGCAGGTAGCCGGCGGGATCGAGGGCGGCATCAGCGGCAGCATCGACGGTCCGCGCCCAGCCGCCGAAGGCGACGCCGGCCGCGGTGGCCTCGCGCCGCAGATCGGTGACGGACCTGCGCAGGGCGACGCGTCCGGCGTCGGTCCAGGGCTCGAGCCCGAGATCGACGGCCAGGTCGGTCGGCCCGACGAAGCAGACGTCGAGGCCCGCGAGGATGTCGGTGAGCGGCGCCGAGACTGCGGTCTCGATCTGGCCGACGAGCAGGGGTGGGTCGGCCTGCTCGCGAGCCAGCAGTTGCCGCAGCTCGAGACCGGCGGCGACCCGGTTCACCGCGCTGATCGACCGGCTGCCCTGCGGCGCGAAGCGGGTCGCGTTGACGAGATCGCGGTTCTGCCACGCGGTGCGCAACATCGACAGCTGGATGCCCGCCGCGCCGTTCTCCAGCAATCGGTTGATCAGCGCCGGCTCGACCGTCGGCACCCGCACCAACGCAGCGAGTCCGCAGACGTCGGCGTGCCGGACGAGCGACACAGCGTCGCCAGGGGTGAGCGTCGAGTGTTCGAGGTCTACGACCACGACGTCGAAGCCGGACGCTGCCGCAGTCTCCACGACATCGGGGCTGG
>CAZZZE010000439.1:0-2627 GCA_964658365.1 uncultured Jatrophihabitantaceae bacterium | reverse complement strand
CCTGGGCGGCGAGCGCCTGGGCCAGCCAGACGAGCGGGCCACCGCCGTACCCGTGGCCGACCAGGACGGCCGGCGACGGCCCGGACGGCAGCGGGAACGGCGTCCCGAGCGGGCCGATGAGGTCGAGCCGATCGCCCGCGCCGCGTCCGGCGAGCCAGCGCGTGCCGGCCCCGCGTCGTGCCACGGCCAGCGCGACCGTGCCCGCGTAGGCGTCGCCGGGCGTGGCCGACGCGAGGAACAGCGGCCGGCGCAGCACCTCGGCCGTGGTCTCGTCCCCCACCCGGACGGCGACGAACTGGCCCGGCCGCGCGTGCGCGGCGATCTCCGGTGCGATGAGGGTGAGCGTCACGAGCTCGCCCGCGCGCTGGACGCCGAACACCTCGGCCGTCTCGAGCACCGGCCCGGTCACGGCGTCGGAACCGTCACTCGGACCCGGCGTCGACGCGGGCCCGCCAGGCCGCGATGTCGGCGTGGTACTCCTGCAGCGAACGCACGCCGAGCTCGCCGCGGGTGAGCTCCTCGATGCCCTGCACCGCCGCGGCGAAGGCCTGCGTGGTGGTCAGGCACGGGATGCTGGCGGTGACCGCCGCGGTGCGGATCTCGTAGCCGTCCAGCCGCGGCGCGCCCGAGCCCCACGGGGTGTTGAGCACGAGGTCGACCTCACCGGCCTGGATGCGCTCGACGATGTTGCCCGGCCCGTCGCTGAACTTGCCGACGATCTCGACCGGCACCCCGTTGCGCCGCAGCACCTGCCCGGTGCCCGCGGTGGCCAGCACCCGGAAGCCGAGATCGGCCAGCCGCTTGACCGGGAAGATCGCGGCCCGCTTATCGCGGTTGGCGATGCTGACGAACACCGTCCCCTTGATCGGCAGCGACCCGTACGCCGCCGCCTGCGACTTGGCGAACGCGGTGCCGAACGTGGCGTCCAGACCCATGACCTCGCCGGTGGACTTCATCTCCGGGCCGAGGATCGAGTCGACCTGATCGCCCGCCGGGGTACGGAAGCGGGCGAAGGGCAGTACCGCCTCCTTGACCGCGATCGCGGCGTCGTCGGGCAGGTTGCCGCCGTCGCCCGTACGCGGCAGCAGGCCCTCGGCCCGCAGGTCGGCGATCGACGCGCCGAGCGCGATGCGGGCCGCGGCCTTGGCCAGCGGAACCGCGGTGGCCTTCGACACGAACGGCACCGTCCGCGACGCGCGCGGGTTCGCCTCGAGCACGTACAGGACGTCACCGGCCATCGCGTACTGGACGTTGAGCAGGCCGCGGACGCCGACGCCCTGCGCGATGGCCAGCGTCGAGCGGCGGACGTTGGCGATGTCCGTGGCGCCGAGCGTGATCGGCGGCAGCGCGCAGGCGGAGTCACCGGAGTGGATGCCGGCCTCCTCGATGTGCTCCATGACGCCGCCGAGATAGAGGTCGGTGCCGTCGTAGAGCGCGTCGACGTCGATCTCGACGGCGTCGTCGAGGAAGCGGTCGACGAGCACCGGGTGGTCGTCGGTGATCTCCGTGGCCCGGCTGATGTAGTCGGCGAGGTGGGTCTCGTCGTAGACGATCTCCATGCCCCGCCCGCCGAGGACGTAGGACGGGCGCACCAGCACCGGGTAGCCGATCTCGTCGGCGACCGTCTTGGCCTGCGCGAAGGAGACGGCCACCCCGTTGCGCGGCGCCGGCAGGCCGGCCTCGGCCAGCACCCGGCCGAACGCGCCGCGGTGCTCGGCGAGGTCGATGGCCTCGGGCTGCGTGCCCAGCACCGGCACCCCGGCGTCCTTGAGCCGCTGCGCGAGGCCGAGCGGGGTCTGACCGCCGAGCGTGCAGATGACGCCGGCGACGGTGCCCGACGCCTGCTCGGCGGCGACGACCTCGAGCACGTCCTCGAAGGTCAGCGGCTCGAAGTACAGGCGGTCGGCCGTGTCGTAGTCCGTCGAGACGGTCTCGGGGTTGCAGTTGACCATGACGGTCTCGTAGCCGGCCTCGCGCAGCGCCATGACCGCGTGCACGCAGGAGTAGTCGAACTCGATGCCCTGCCCGATGCGGTTCGGCCCTGACCCGAGGATCAGCACCTTCGCCCGCTCCGCCTGCGGCGCGACCTCGGTCTCCTCGTCGTAGGACGAGTAGTGGTAGGGCGTGGTGGCGGCGAACTCGGCCGCGCAGGTGTCGACGGTCTTGAAGACCGGACGGATGCCGAGGCGGTGGCGCAGCGTGCGCACGCCGTCCTCGCCGGCCAGCTCGGGACGCAGCGCCGCGATCTGCCGGTCCGACAGCCCGTGCCGCTTGGCGGTGCGCAGCAGCGTGCCGGTGAGCGTGGGCGCGTCGCGGATCTCGGCGCCGACCTCAACGATGAGCGCCAGCTGGTCGACGAACCACGGGTCGATGCCGGTGGCCGCGGCGACCTGCTCGACGCTCGCCCCCGCCTGCAGCGCCGCGCCGACGGTGTAGAGCCGGCCGTCGGTGGGCACGGCCGCGATGCGCAGCAGCTCCTCGACGGTCGTCGCCGGCGCCGCGGTCGTGAAGAAGCCGGCCGCCTTGGTCTCCATCGAGCGCAGCGCCTTGCCCAGCGCCTCGGTGAAGTTGCGCCCGATGGCCATCGCCTCGCCGACGGACTTCATGTGCGTCGTCAGCACCGGGTC
>CAZZZE010000438.1:0-2634 GCA_964658365.1 uncultured Jatrophihabitantaceae bacterium | reverse complement strand
CTGGACGGTACGAACAGCTGGCTGGTCGGGGCACCGGACGCCGACGAGCGCATCCTCATCGACCCCGGCGAGGGCAGCGAGCGGTACCCAGGGGCCGAGCACCTCGAGCTGCTGGCGGCCGCGCCGGTGTCGTTGGTGCTGCTGACCCACGGCCACCACGACCACAGTGGGCTCGCGGCGGCACTGCACTCGCGCCGTGGCGTGCCGGTGCGCGCTCTCGACCCTGCGCACTGCCACGGTGGCGCACCGCTCACGGACGGCGAAGGGGTGGACGCCGCCGGCGTACGCCTGACGGTGCTCGCGACGCCCGGCCACACCGCGGACTCGGTGTCCTTCGTGCTCGCCGGCAGCGACGACGCCGACGGAGGCGCCGTGTTCACCGGCGACACGATCCTGGGGCGGGGCACGACGGTGGTCGCGCACCCCGACGGCGTCCTGGGCCCGTACCTGGCCTCGCTGGAGCGGCTGCGCGCGCTCGGCGCCGCCCGGGTGCTGCCCGGACACGGCCCGGAGCTCGACTCCGTGGCCGAGGCCGCTGCTGCCTACCTCGCGCACCGCCAGCAGCGGCTCGCGCAGGTCCGCGACGCGTTGACTCGGCTCGGGCCGGCGGCGACCGCGCGGGCGATCGTCGAGGACGTCTACGCCGACGTCGACCCGGCCGTCTGGTGGGCCGCCGAGCTCAGCGTCCAGGCACAGTTGGACTACCTGCGCTGAGGTGTATTACGGCCGTAATACAGGTCGGGACACACACCTACCCACCCAGCGGCCGCCCGCAGCCGCAGGCAACGCGCCGGTGGTCGTGCGGTCGTCAGCGGGCGCGACGGGCCAGGCGTTCGCGGTCGAGGATGACCACGCTCTTGCCCTCGAGACGCAGCCACCCGCGGGAGGCGAAGTCGGCGAGGGCCTTATTCACCGTCTCGCGCGACGCACCGACGAGCTGCGCGAGCTCCTCCTGCGTGAGGTCGTGGGTGACGCGCAGCTGCCCGCCGTCGATCGAGCCGAAGCGCTGGGCCAGCTGCAGCAACTGCTTGGCCACCCGGCCGGGGACATCGACGAAGATCAGGTCGGCGAGCATCGTGTTGGTGCGGCGCAGCCGGCGGGCCACGACGCGCAGCAGCTGCATCGCGATCTGCGGGCGCTCGGTGGCCCACTTCTGCAGCGCGGACTTCGGCAGCCGCGCCAGCCGGGCGTCGGTGACGACGGTGGCCGTGGCCGTGCGGGGGCCCGGGTCGAACAGCGACAGTTCGCCGAACTGGTCGGACGGGCCGTAGATCGCCACCAGGTTCTCGCGGCCGTCGGGGGAGCGACGGCCCAGCTTCACCTTGCCGGCGAGCACGATGTACAGGCTGTCGCCGGGCTCGCCCTCGTTGAACAGGACGGCGGCACGCGGCGCGTCGAAGATCTCGAACTCTCCGGACAGCGCTTCGACGTCTTCCGGGTCGACGCCCTGGAAGAGCCCAGCCCTGCGCAGAACCTCGTCCACTCTTGCTCCTCGATCGTTGCACCGCTGTGCGAGCCCGGTCACAGACGAGGCGAGTCTAGGGCACCGGGGCCGTCCGCTGCCTATCAGTCCAGGGTGGCCGGATCGGCCCTGGGCCGTCCCTTGCGTCGGCCAATGCCCAGCCGCACGCGGAAGCGGCGCAGCGCCGACTCGCTGCCCTCGCGCACGAAGGTGTCCAATTCGGACTTGTTCGCGGTGTCGAGGAACTGCTCGATCTCCCGCTCGTTCGGCAGCAGGTTCAGCGGCTCCTCGACGCGTTCCATGAGCAGCACGAAGCCCAGCACGACGAACGGGAAGACGACGAGCGCGAAGCCGATCATGATGACGCCCATCATGCCGCACGGCCGGTGCGAGGACGGTCAAGCGCTGCTGTCCGAGCCGGATCGTAGGCTCGGGACGTGGCCACCGCACCGACCTTCGCCCCGGAATCCGCGCTCGCGCTCACCCGCCGCGCGCGACGCATCAACCGCGAGCTGGCCGACGTCTACCCCGATGCCCACTGCGAGCTGGACTTCACCACGCCGCTCGAGTTGTCGGTGGCCACCATCTTGTCGGCGCAGTGCACCGACAAGCGGGTCAACGAGGTGACCCCGGCGCTGTTCCGCCGCTACGCCGACGCGGCCGCCTACGCCGGCGCCGACCGCGACGAGCTCGAGGCGCTGATCAGGCCGACCGGGTTCTTCCGCAACAAGACCACGTCGCTGATCAAGCTCGGGCAGAAGCTGGTCGAGGACTTCGACGGCCAGGTGCCGCAGACCCTCACCGAGCTCGTCACGTTGCCCGGCATCGGACGCAAGACGGCGAACGTGGTGCTGGGCAACGCCTTCGACGTCCCGGGGCTCACCGTCGACACCCACTTCGGCCGGCTCGTGCGGCGCTGGGGGTGGACGACCGAGACCGACCCGGTGAAGGTCGAGTTCGTCGTCGCCGAGCTGATCCCGAAGAAGGAGTGGACGATCTTCAGCCATCGCGCGATCTTCCACGGCCGGCGGATGTGTCACGCCCGCAAGCCCGCCTGCGGCGTGTGCCCGATCGCCCGGCTCTGCCCGTCCTACGGTGACGGTCCGACCGATCCCGACGTCGCGGCCAAGCTCGTGAAGAGCGAAGCGCAGATGCTCGCTTCATGAGGCTCG
>CAZZZE010000437.1:0-2634 GCA_964658365.1 uncultured Jatrophihabitantaceae bacterium | reverse complement strand
CGGCGACCCGGCTCGCCGTCGGATCCGGCGGCTGTTCACTGACCCCGTCACCGGTCAGCTCGTGAGCATGCAGACCAGAGCCCGGCTGTTCACCGCCGCCGAGCGGCGCTTCATCCGCTATCGCAACCACGGCACCTGCCGAACCCCCTGGTGCGGCGCACCCATCCGGCACGCCGACCACGTCCAGCCGGCCGGGAAGAACGGCAAGACCCACGTCGACAACGGCCAAGGCCTGTGCGCAGCCTGCAACTACGCCAAACAAGCACCTGGCTGGCGCGCCGGAGCGAGCAGAGACGGCAGCGTCGAACAGGGGACGCCCACCGGACACCGGTACCGGAGCCGACCACCCCAGCCACCGGGCAGTCATGCCCGAACCGGTATCGAGCTCGACGTTGCCGCGGTCGACCTGATCTACCTCCATGGTCGCGTCGCCGCCTGACGGTCGCTTCAGTCTCGTGGCGCCCTGACCTCACGGCGCAGGATCTTGCCTGTGGGCCCCTTGGGCAGCTCGTCGACGATCCAGATCTCGCGGGGGTACTTGTAGGCCGCGACGCGCTCCTTGACGAACGCCTGCAACTCCTCGACGCTCGCCGAGGCGCCCTGCTTGAACGCCACCGCGGCGCCGACGTCCTCGCCCAGCGCGTCGTGAGAGATGCCGACGACCGCTGCCTCGGCGACCGCGGGATGCTCGTAGAGCACCTCCTCGATCTCGCGCGGGTAGACGTTGTAGCCGCCGCGGATGATCAGGTCCTTCTTGCGGTCGACGATCGTGTAGTAGCCGTCGTCGTCGCGGGTGGCGATGTCACCCGAGCGGAACCAGCCGTCCGGGATCGCCTCGGCAGTGGCGCCGGGACGTCCCCAGTAGCCCTTCATGACGTTCTCGCCCCGGATGGCGATCTCACCCGGGTCGCCGTCCTCGACGTCGTCGCCGTCGTCGTCGACCAGGCGCATCTCGCATCCCGGCACCGGGAAGCCGATCGTGCCGGGTTTGCGCTCGTGACCGGGCTGGTTGAACGACGCCACCGGCGCGGTCTCCGACAGCCCGTAGCCCTCGAAGATCTCGCAGCCGAACCTCTTCTCGAACGAGTTCAGGATCTCGACCGGCATCGCCGAGCCGCCGGTGATGCAGGTACGCAGCGACGACATGTCGGCGCCATCGGCGTCGGGGTGGTGCAGCATACCGGCGTACATCGTCGGCACCCCCTCGAACACGGTGACGCGGTCGCGGGCGACGACCTCGAGGGCCTTGCCGGCGTCGAAGCGGGGGATGAGGGTCAGGCACGCGCCGGCGATGACCGCTGCGTTCAGCCCGCAGGTCAGGCCGAAGACGTGGAACAGCGGCAGGCAGCCCATGACGACATCGTCCGGCCCGGTCCGCACGAGCGAACTCACCGTCGTCTGGGCGTTGCTGTTCAGGTTGTGGTGCGTCAGCTCGGCGCCCTTGGGCTGACCGGTCGTGCCCGAGGTGTAGAGGATGACCGCCGTGTCGTCGTCGGCCCGGGCGACGGGGCTCTCGAGCGGCGATCCCCCGAGGTCGTCCGGGCCCAGCGCGCCGACCATGACCGACGGTATGCCGACCGCGGCGGCGCCATCGGGGACCGCATCACCACCGCCGTCCCAACCGAACACGAGCGACATGCCGGAGTCCTGGAGGTAGTACTCGACCTCGCGGGCCTTGAGCAGCGGGTTCATCGGCACCACGACGGCCCCGGCGTACAGCGCGCCGTAGAACAGGATCGGGTAGGCAGGGACGTTCGGCAGCACGAGACCCACCCGGTCGCCGGGTGCGATCCCGCGCGCGACGAGGCCGCCCGCCACTGCAGCGGCCGCCCGGTGCAGCTCGGCGTAGGTCAGCGTCGCGTCGTCCAGCCGGACCGCCGGCCGGTCGGCGTGCTCGGTCGCGGCATCGACAAGGTTCATGCCCAGGTTGCTGGCGAGGGTCGTCATCGGTCCTCCTGCGGTGGTGATGCCTCGAGTGTGATCGCTCGCGCGTGCTTGCGCCCGGTGAGCCGGCTGACGATGCGCTGATGCTTCGCCGGCCCGACGACGTCCCAGGCGATGCGCCAGCGCTGCGGCGAATCGACGCGGACGAGACCGCGGTACAGATCGGCACGGCACGGGTGCTCGACGGGCCGGTCCGGCGTCCACGGGTGGAACGGGCGCCCGTCGTCGAAGCACACCCACCAGCCCGCGTCGAGCTCGCGCAGCAGGTAGCGACGGGTCACCTCGACCTCGCGGACGGCCCAGCGCAGCAGCCCGGACTCCGACCATTCGACGCCGTCGGGGCCGATGACCAGGGCGAGCGTCCCGATCACCGTGCCGAACGTGCCGGTGCGCAGATCGGCCAGCCTGCGCCGCAGCTGCCACTCGCCAAGCAACGCCGTCGGCGGGCTCGCAACGACGCTCACCGCTGGACTGTAACCGCGGTTCACAGCCGCGCGCGGCGCGTGCTGTCGCCAAAACGCCCCGGCACACCGCATCATCCACACCATGGCCCGCCGCCCCCGACCGCGTGGCTGGACGCTGCGCGCCCGCACGGCGTCCACCGCGCTGTTCGGGACCGCGCTGCGCTTCGGCGTCCACCGACAAGCTCGTCGTCGAAAGCTTTTCCTTCGCTTTTTCGATCAGCCGGCC
>CAZZZE010000436.1:0-2642 GCA_964658365.1 uncultured Jatrophihabitantaceae bacterium | reverse complement strand
CACTCCATCCGATCACACTGCACCAGAGGAAGGGACATCGTGACGAACGAGGCCGACAAGCTTCAGTCCGATAGCACCAGCGAGAGCGAGAACCCGGCGATCCAGTCGCCGGCCCAGGTCACCGATCGGCGGCCACAGAGCAACCGGGACTGGTGGCCGAACCAGGTCGACCTCTCCGTGCTGAACAAGCCTTCACGGGACTCCGACCCGCTGGGCGCGGAGTTCGACTACAAGGCTGCCGTCGCGACGCTCGACGTCGACGCGGTCAAGCGCGACATCGTCGAGGTGATGCGCACGTCCCAGGACTGGTGGCCGGCCGACTGGGGCCACTACGGCCCGCTGTTCATCCGCATGTCATGGCACGCGGCCGGCACCTACCGCATCGCGGACGGCCGGGGCGGCGGTGGCGAGGGCGGGCAGCGTTTCGCGCCGCTGAACAGCTGGCCGGACAACGCGAACCTGGATAAGGCCCGCCGGTTGCTGTTGCCGGTCAAGCAGAAGTACGGCCGCGCGCTGTCCTGGGCCGACCTGTTGCTGCTCGCGGGCAACGTCGCTCACGACGACATGGGTCTGAAGACTTTCGGCTTCGCCTTCGGTCGGGCCGACAACTGGCAGCCCGGCGAGGTCTTCTGGGGGCCGGAGGACACCTGGCTCGGCGACGAGCGCTACGCCGATCAGCAACCGCTGGACCTCGAGGATGGCCACCTCGCGGCGGTCACGATGGGCTTGATCTACGTGAACCCCGAGGGTCCGAAGGGCAGCGCCGACCCGATCGCGTCGGCTCACGACATCCGGGTGACGTTCGGCCGGATGGGGATGACCGACGAGGAGACGGTCGCGCTCATCGCCGGCGGCCACACGTTCGGCAAGACGCACGGTGCCGGCAACCCTGACCTCGTCGGCCCCGAGCCCGAAGGCTGCCCGGTCCACGGCAACGGGCTCGGCTGGATCAGCCAGTACGGCACCGGCAAGGGCGCCGACACCATCACCAGCGGACTCGAGGGCGCCTGGACGCCGACGCCGACGACGTGGGACAACAGCTTCTGGGACACGCTGTTCGGCTTCGACTGGGAGCTCACCCAGAGCCCGGCCGGGGCCAAGCAGTGGCAGCCGACGAATCCCGAGGCGCAGGAGCTCGTGCCCGACGCGCACATCGAGGGCAAGAAGAACCCGCCGATGATGGCGACGACCGACCTCGCGCTCGTCCGCGACCCCGAGCTCCGCAAGATCTCCGAGCGCTTCCGCGACGACCCCGCGTACTTCGCCGATCAGTACGCGCGGGCCTGGTTCAAGCTGTTGCACCGCGACATGGGTCCGAAGGTCCGCTACGTCGGCCCGGACGTGCCGGCCGAGGACCTCATCTGGCAGGACCCGCTGCCCGCCGTGGACCACGAGCTCGTGGGCGAGGCGGAGATCGCCGACCTGAAGCGGCGCCTGCTGGGCTCGGGACTGACCGTCTCGCAGCTCGTGCACACGGCCTGGTCCGCTGCCGCCTCCTACCGCGGCACGGACAAGCGCGGCGGTGCCAACGGCGCTCGGCTGCGTCTGGAGCCGCAGCTGAACTGGGCGGTCAATGAGGGCGTGCAGGACGTGCTGCCGGTGCTCGAGCGGGTCAAGGGCGAGTTCGAGCAGACCGGCAAGCGGATCTCGCTGGCCGACCTGATCGTGCTCGGCGGCACTGCGGCGGTCGAGAAGGCCGCAGCGGACGCCGGCGTGACGGTGAGCGTGCCGTTCAGCCCAGGGCGCACCGACGCCTCGCAGGAGCAGACGGACGTCGACAATTTCCGGTGGCTCGAGCCGCGGGCCGACGGCTTCCGCAACTGGATCGCGCCGGGCAGCAAGCTCGAGCCGGAGACCCTGCTGGTCGACCGGGCGTACATGCTCGAGCTCACGGCCAAGGAGATGACCCTGCTCGTCGCCGGCCTGCGGGTCCTCGGCGCCAACACCGGTGGTGTGCAGCACGGCGTGTTCACCGACCGGCCGGGCGTGCTGTCGCAGGACTTCTTCCGCAACCTGCTCGACCTGGGCATCTCGTGGCGCACCTCAGCCACCGACGGTGTCTACGAGGGCCTGGACGCCCACGGCACCGTCGTCCGGACAGCCACCGCCGCCGACCTCGTGTTCAACTCGAACTCGATCCTGCGCGGGATCGTCGAGGTGTATTCGGCCGACGACGCCAAGGAGCAGTTCGTGCACGACTTCGCGGCGGCGTGGGTGAAGGTTATGGAGCTCGACCGTTTCGACCTGCACGCCTGACGGCAACGGCGGCTGAACCGCTGACGCGCCCCGCTCCCCAGCTCCATGCCTGGGGGGCGGGGCGCACGTCGTTGTGCGCATGGGCCCAGCGGCGTCCGATGTTCACGCCGTGGAGATTCGACAGGCCGTCGGAGCTTGACACGCCGCATAGTTAGAGTTCAAATCTAGGACGACGACCCACCCCTCGAGTGGCGCGACCGAGAGGCCCTAACGTGAGCGATTCAGCAGGAACTGCCGTGTGTCCGGTGATTCATCTCGATCACCAGGCGCCAACGACCGAAGCCGAGCTGCGTGCGACCTACCGGGGGCTGCTCGACGAGCCGACGGCCGGTCGATCGGACGCCTACGGCGGGTTCTGGGTGGTCTCGGGATACGACCAGGTACGC
>CAZZZE010000435.1:0-2657 GCA_964658365.1 uncultured Jatrophihabitantaceae bacterium | reverse complement strand
TCCTACGAAGGCCGGCCCGCCCTAATGCCCTGGCGGTCCGCGCGATGATCGGGACGTGCCTCTTACCGTCACCACCGACCACGACGCTATCCGTGCCCTGGTCGATCCCCTGCTCGCCGCCGATCCGATACGCCACACCGTGCTCGGCACGATCGGCATCACCCTGCGCGACACCGCCTGGGCCGCCACCGACGGCACGTGTCTCGCCGTCCGCTCCGAGGCCCAGTTCCCGCTGCTGCTGGTCGGCGACTGGCCGGCCGACGCCCGTACCGAGCTGCGCGCACTGCTGACCGGGCTGCCGGGCGTCGCGGGGCTCTCGGGCCCCGAGGCGCAGGTGACGGCGCTGCTCGACATCGTGGGTCCGCGGCCGCGCATCGAGCGGCAGCGTCTCTTCCGGCTCACCACGCTGGTCGAGCCGGCCGTCGCCGGCCGGGCGATCGTCGCGCGGGACGAGCACCGGTCGTTCGGACGCGCCTGCGTGGCGGCCTTCGCGGCCGAGGCGCACGACACCATGACCGACACCGACCCGACGGCCGACCGGGCCCTGGATGCCGGCCAGCTCTACCTGTGGCTCGACCCGTCGGGCACACCCGTGTCGATGGCCGCCCGGCGCCCCGTGTTGGCCGGCAGCGCGCGGGTCGGTCCGGTGTACACGCCGCCGCAGCACCGGGGGCACGGCTATGCCTCCGGCGTCACCGCGGCCGCCACCCGCTCGATCCTGGACGAGGGCGCCATCCCGACGCTGTTCACCGACCTCGCCAACCCGACGTCGAACAGGATCTACGCCGCGCTCGGCTACTACCCGGTTGAGGACCGCATCGTCGCCTCGCGATCGAGCCAGGCGGCGTAGGCGTCGAAGGTGAACGGCCGGCCCAGGAACGACGCGACGAGATCGGCGGCGTCGCGCGAGCCACCCGGGACGAGGATCTCGTCGCGGTAGCGGTGCGCCACCTGCGGGTGCAGCAGGTTGGCCGGGTCGAACTGCGCGAACAGGTCCTTCGCGATGACCAGCGACCACATGTAGGTGTAGTAACCCGAGGAGTAACCGGCGAGGTGCCCGAACGCCGCGTGGAAGTGCGTGTCGTCGACGTAGGCCAGCATGTCGTACTTCGCCTGCAGCTCCCGCAGCCGTGCGGTCAGGTCGGCCGGCCGGTCGCGGTGGAACTCGTAGGAGACGGCGGTGTAGAACAGCTGCGTCCGCACGAACAGGCCTTTGCCGAACTCCTTGGCCGCGCGCATCCGCTCGACCAGCTCGCGCGGGATCGGGTTGCCGTCGGCGTCCTTGGCGAACGTGCGCAGGATGTCGGGGTCCCACGCCCACTCCTCGAGCATCTGTGACGGCGCCTCGACGAAGTCCCATTCGGTGGCGACGCCCGAGAACCGCGCCCACTGCTGGTCGCCGCCGAGCACGTGGTGTACCAGGTGGCCGAACTCGTGGAACAGCGTGACGACGTCGCCGTGCTCCATCAGGGTGCGCGAGAAGTTGCAGACCAGGGCCCCCTCGGGCAGCTGCCGGTCGGTGACACCGGCGACGAGGTCGAACTGCGCGGCGTGCTTGAACTTGTTCTCGCGCGGATGCAGGTCGAGGTAGATGCGTCCCTTGCGGGTGCCCGCGATCATGACGTCGTAGGCCGCGACGTCCTCGTGCCATACCGGGGCGTCCATGACGCGGAAGTACTCGACGCCGAACAGCGCGCCGGTCACGTCGAGCAGGCCCTGCCGGACGCGTTCGAAGTCGAAGTAGTTGCGGGTGAGCTGGGCGTCGACGTCGAACTGCTCGCGCCGGACCAGCTCGCTGTAGTAGCCGGCACAGGTGGCGTCCAGGTCCGTGGCGTCGGGCTCGTCGCGGCGGCGGCGCTCGAGCAGCGTGTCGACGTCGCGGCGGCCCGCGTCGGCCGCTGCGGCCGCGACCTTGCCGATGAAGTCGGCGATGTTCTGCGACGAGCCGACCATCTTGACCTCGGCGTCGTAGCTCGGCCAGTCCGGGTAGCCGAGCAGCGTGGCCTGCTCGTGGCGCAGGTCGAGCATCTCGCGGAGCACGTCCTCGTTCACTGGCCAGCCCAGGTTGAGGAACGCGGTGGCCAGTTCGCGGCGCGCGGCGGCGTCCGCGGCGAACGCGCGGAACGGCAGGTAGTCGGGGTAGTCGGTGGTGACGGTGACCAGGCCGTCGGCGCCGGGCGGATGGGCGTCGATCCAGTCCTGCGGCAGGCCGGCGAGCCGGTCGGGCGTCAGCCTGATCGAGCGGACGTCGTCGCGGATGTTGCGGGCGAAGTCCTGGTCGACGACGGTGAGCCGCTCGGCGATCTCGCGCAGCCGGGCCCGCTCATCCGCCGAGCGGTCGACGCCGCCGCGGCGGAAGTCGCGCAAGATCTTCGCGCGCAGCCGGGCGGCCTGGGCGTCGAGGCCCTCGGGATCGGTGCCGTCCAGTACCTCGAACAGGTCGCGGTCGAGGTCGCGGTCGGTGGCGATCCGGCTGACCTGCTGGGCCCGGTCCTCGGCCAGCGCGCGGACCTCGGCCTCGGGGTGCACCTCGTTGAGCAGGCCGCTGACCGAGCTTGCGGCCCGCAGCGCGATGTCGGCGTCGTTCCACAGCTCGAGGACGTCCGCGGTGCTGCGCGCGGTGCCGTCCTTCAGCCGCGCCAGCAGCTCCTCGGCGA
>CAZZZE010000434.1:0-2661 GCA_964658365.1 uncultured Jatrophihabitantaceae bacterium | reverse complement strand
CCTGAGGTCTTGCAGGTCCGCGACGTCCCCGATCCGACGCCGAAGCCCGACGAGGTGGTCGTGCAGGTGGCGGCGGCCGGGCTGAACCGGGCCGACCTCATGCAGCGCCAGGGCCACTACCCGCCGCCGCCCGGTGCGTCGCAGTACCTGGGCATGGAGGTGTCCGGGACGATCGCGGCGGTCGGCGACTCGGTCGCGGGCTGGAGCGTCGGCGACCAGGTGTGCGCCCTGCTGGCCGGTGGCGGCTACGCCGAGCAGGTCGCGGTGCCGGTGGGCCAGCTGATGTCCGTGCCGGCCGGCGTGGACCTCATCGACGCGGCCGCGCTGCCCGAGGTCACCTGCACCGTGTGGTCGATGGTGTTCGGCGGGGCCTCGGGGCGCCTGCAGCCGGGCGAGTCGTTACTGGTCCACGGCGGGTCCAGCGGCATCGGAACGATGGCCGTCCAGCTGGCTGCCGGGCGCGGGTCGCGGGTGTTCGTCACCGCCGGTTCGCAGCGCAAGCTCGAGTTCTGCCGCGACCTCGGCGCCGACGTGCTGATCAACTACAGGGACGAGGACTTCGTCGAACGCATCGCCGCCGAGACCGACGGCGCCGGTGTCGATGTCATCCTCGACAACATGGGCGCGTCCTACCTGGCTCGCAACGTCTCGGCGCTGGCCACCGACGGCCGGCTCGTCGTGCTCGGCCTGCAGGGCGGGGCGAAGGGTGAGCTCGACCTGCGGGCGCTGCTCAGCAAGCGGGCCACCGTGCACGCCGCTGGGCTGCGCGCGCGACCGGCGCCGCAGAAGGCGGACATCGTGGCCGAGACCCAGAACGCGATCTGGCCGATGATCGAGTCGGGGGCGGTCCGCCCGATCGTCGACAGCGTCCTGCCGCTCGAGGAGGCCGGCCGGGCCCACCAGCTCATGAACGACAGCGGGCACATCGGCAAGATCCTGCTACGCCTCTGAGCTGGTCATCCGGCGCAGGGCCTCGAGCAGCTGGGTGACCTCGGCGGTGGAGGTGTGCGGCATGAGCCCGACGAAGCATGCGCCGCCGATCTCGTCGGCGCCCACGACGCGCAGCAGCTCACCGATCCCGGCCTGACCCGTCCACACCGAGACGTTGTGGCGGTGCAGGAACGACCCGACCTGCTCGGGCGTGCGGCCCGACACCGTGAAGGCGGTGACCGGCAGCGCCCGCTCGGGCGCGCCGAGCACGGTGACGCCGGGCAGCGCGCGCAGCCCGTCGTCGAGGGTGCGGTAGAGCCCGCGGGTGTAGTCACCGGCGAGCGTCAGCGACTGCACGAGCCGCGCCCGCCGGTTGCCGCGCGCGGTTTCGTCGAGGTCGGCGAGGTGGTCGACCGTGGCCGTGAAGCCGTCGAGCAGCTCGATGGGCAGCGGCGGCACCTCGAAGTCGCCGGGCAGGATCGACTCGTCGGACACCGCCTGCAATTCCTCGAGCAGGCCCGGACGGGTGATCAGCGCCGCGACCGTCGGGCCGCCGAACGCGGGGGCGGCCACGGCCACGACGTCGGCCCCGAGCTCGGCGAGGTCGAGCGGCAGGTAGGGCGGGGCGGCGCCGGCGTCGACGACGACGAGCGCGCCGCGGGCGTGCGCGAGGTCGGCGATCGCCCGGACGTCGGGCACCGCGCCGGTGGCCGGGTTGCCCAGGGCCACGGTGACAACCCGGGTCCGGCGACCGATGAGCTTCTCGTACTGCCACGTGGGCAGCTCACCGGTCTCGAGGTCGACCTCGGCCCAGCGCACGATCGCGCCGCGGGAACGGGCCAGGCGCAGCCACGGGTGCAGGGCGATGTCGGCGTCCAACCGGCTGACGACGACCTCGTCGCCGAGCTGCCAGTCCGAGGACGCGACGGTGGCCAGGCGCAGCAGCAGCGAGACGCTGCTCGAGCCCAGGACGACGTCCTCGGGGCTGCCGTCGACGAGGTCGGCGGCGGCGCGGCGTGCGCGCACGACGCGGCTGGCGGCCTGGTGGGAGCGGGCGGAGTGCGAGCCGGGCTGCGCCGGCGCCGAGCGCAGGGTGCCGATGATGGCCCGGATGACCGATTCCGGCTGCAGCGTGGCGAACGAACCGTCGAGCTGAGCGGTGCCGGTGGCCAGCGTCTGGTAGAGGCCGCGGACCCGCGCGACGTCGACGCCCATCACCTCCACCCCCGCCTCACGCCCCTATCCTTGCCGATGCCGCCCCGCCGACGCGGGCTCGCTGGTGCCGTCTCGGCCGGCACGGGCAGACTGGAGCTGTGAGCGAACCCTTTCCCGAGCCCCTGCCGGCGCCGACCGGCCATGCCGAGGCCCATGATGCCGTCGATCGGCCTGCCGAAGCCGGCGACCGCGACATCGACGAGATTACGGCGCAGGTCGAGCAGCCGGCCAAGGTCATGCGGATCGGCACGATGATCAAGCAGTTGCTCGAGGAGGTCCGTGCCGCCCCACTCGACGAGGCCGGGCGTCGGCGGCTGCGCGAGATCCACGAGACGTCGATCTCCGAACTCGAGGACGGTCTGGCGCCGGAGCTGCGCGACGAACTGCGCCGCCTGAGCCTGCCCTTCGGTGGCGACGTCCCTTCCGAGGCCGAACTGCGTATCGCCCAGGCCCAGCTGGTCGGCTGGCTCGAGGGCCTGTTCCACGGCATCCAGACCGCGCTGTACGCCCAGCAGG
>CAZZZE010000433.1:0-2661 GCA_964658365.1 uncultured Jatrophihabitantaceae bacterium | reverse complement strand
GGGACGATGCGTAGGTCGCGGATCGCGCCGCCGTCCAAGGCGGCTAGCGCCGCTGCGTAGCCGGGGCTGTCGTGCGCATCTCGGGCGGCCTGCACGGAGTCGAACTCGATGATGACCGTGCGGGTGGCCTCGCCGGCCTCGTAGACCTGCTCGGGCACAGCGCGGGCGAGGACCCGGCCGCCCGCAGCCTGCAGGGCCGGCCCGGCCAGCTGCCCGTACGCCGCGAGCTTGGCCTCGTCGCGAATCTCGCGGTAGACGCTGATCCAGTAGGCGGCCATCAGACGTTGAAGCCGAGCGCGCGCAGCTGCTCGCGGCCGTCGTCGGTGATCTTGTCCGGGCCCCACGGCGGCATCCAGACCCAGTTGATCTTCGCATCGACGGCCAGCGGCTTCGGGCCGAGGGTCAGCGCCGAGTGCGTCTGGTCCTCGATGACGTCGGTGAGCGGGCAGGCGGCCGACGTCAGCGTCATGTCGATGGTGATGACGACGCCGTTCTCGGCCTCGTCGACGGTGACGTCGTAGACGAGGCCGAGGTCGACGACGTTGATGCCGAGCTCGGGGTCGACGACATCACGCATGGCCTCGTCGATGTCGTCGCGGGACGGGATGGTGGGGGCGGTCATGCGTTCTCCTTCGCGGTCTTGCTCTCGGCATCGGCGACGGCGCTCTTCATCGCCATCCAGCCCAGCAACGCGCACTTGACGCGCGCCGGGTACTTCGACACGCCTTCGAACGCTACGGCGTCCTCGAGCGAATCGGCGTCCTCGTCGCTGAGCTCGGCGTTGCCGCGCGACTGCATCAGCCCGAGGAACTTCTCCTCCAGCGCCAGCGCGTCGGCGACCGGCTTGCCGCTGACCAGCCCGCTCATCACCGACGTCGAGGCCTGGCTGATCGAGCAGCCCTCGCCGTCCCAGCCGAGTTCGGCGATCCGGCCGCCCGCGACACGCACCCGCAGGGTGACCTCGTCGCCACAGGTCGGGTTGACGTGGTGCACCTCGGCGTCGAAGGACTCCGGCAGGCCGCGGTGCTGCGGGTGCTTGTAGTGGTCCAGGATGATCTCCTGGTACATCGACTCCGTCATGGCCGAAACATCTCCGAGACCTTCGCGAGACCACGGGCGAGCTGGTCGATCTCGTCGGTGGTGGTGTACACCCCGAACGACGCGCGGGTGGTCGCCGGTATTCCGAACCGCAGGCACACCGGCCGCGCGCAGTGGTGCCCGGCGCGCACCGCGATGCCGTACTCGTCGAGCAGCTGGGCGACGTCGTGCGGGTGCACGCCCTCGAGGGTGAACGAGATCGTGGCGCCGCGGTCGACGTTGTCGGTCGGGCCGATGATGCGCAGCCCCGGCACGGTCTGCAGCTGTTCGAGCGCGTAGGCGGTGATGACCTCGCCGTGCTCGCGGACCTCGTCGAGCCCGAGGTCGGTGAGCCAGTCGATGGCCGCACCCAGGGCCACGGCCTGCGCGATCATCGGCGTGCCGGCCTCGAAGCGGTGCGGCGGCACGGCGAACGTCGAGCCCTCCATGGCGACGGTCTCGATCATCTCGCCGCCACCCAGGAACGGCGGCAGGGCGGCGAGCAGGTCGTAGCGGCCCCAGAGCACGCCGACGCCGGTGGGTCCGTAGACCTTGTGGCCGGTAAGGCGAGGAAATCGGCGCCGAGCTCCTGGACGTCGAGCCGCAGGTGCGGCGCCGCCTGCGCGGCGTCGATGATGGCCAGCGCGCCGACGGCGTGTGCGCGCTCGACGATGCGCTTCACCGGGTTGATCGTGCCGAGCGCGTTCGACTGGTAGACGAACGAGACGATCTTCGTCCGCTCGGTGATCACCTCGTCGATCGCCGACTCGACCAGCCGGCCGTCGTCACCGATCGGGATCCAGCGGAACGTCGCGCCGGTGCGGGCCGCGAGCTGCTGCCACGGAACGATGTTGCTGTGGTGCTCCATCTCGGTGACGACGATCTCGTCGCCCGGGCCGAGCGCGAACCTCTCGCCACCGGGGAAGGTCGAGGCGTTCGAGAACGAGTACGCCAGCAGGTTCAGGGCCTCGGTGATGTTGCGGGTGAAGATCACCTCGTCGCGCGACGGCGCGTTCAGGAACGCCGCGACCTTGTCGCGGGCGCCCTCGTAGGCATTGGTGGCCTCGCTGCCGAGCGTATGGACCGCGCGCGCCGTGTTCGCATAGTGGTTCGCGTAGAGGTCGGCCTCGGCGTCGATGACCGCCTGCGGCTTCTGCGCGCTGTTGGCGCTGTCGAGGTACACGAGAGGTACGCCGTGCACCTCGCGCGCCAGGATCGGGAAGTCCTTGCGGACCGCCTCCACGTCCAACATCACATGCTCCTAAGCCGAAGCGGTCTCGTTGACGCCGTAGCGGTGGTAGCCCTCGGACTCGAGCCGGTCGGCGAGCTCGGGGCCGCCGGATTCGGCGATGCGACCGTCGAAGAACACGTGCACGAACTCGGGCCTGATGTAGTTCAGAATCCGCGTGTAGTGCGTGATCAACAGCGTGCCGATGCCCTGCTCGCGCGAGCGGTTCACGCCGTCGCTGACGACGCGCAGCGCGTCGACGTCGAGGCCGGAGTCGGTCTCGTCGAGGATCGCGATCTTCGGCTTGAGCAGCTCGAGCTGCAGGATCTCGTGGCGCTTCTTCTCGCCGCCGGAGA
>CAZZZE010000432.1:0-2672 GCA_964658365.1 uncultured Jatrophihabitantaceae bacterium | reverse complement strand
GGGTGGAACTTGGTGCCGCGCTGGCGGACGATGATCTCGCCGGCCTTGACGACCTGGCCGCCGTAGCGCTTGACGCCGAGGTACTGCGCGTTCGAGTCGCGGCCGTTGCGGGAGCTGGATGCGCCTTTTTTGTGAGCCATGGTGAGCCGTCCCCTACTTCGCGCTGATGGCGGTGACCTTCAGCTGGGTCAGCCGCTGACGGTGGCCCTGCCGCTTGTGGTAACCGGTCTTGTTCTTGTACTTGTGGATGCGGATCTTCGGGCCCTTGGTCTGGGCCACGACCTCCGCAGTGATCTTGGCGGCCGACAGCTCGGCGGCCGCATGGGTGACGGCGGTGCCGTCGACGAGCAGGATCGCTGCGAGCGCGACCTCGGCGCCGGGCGCGGCGTCGAGCTTCTCGACCTCGATCACATCGCCCTCGGCGACCTTGTACTGCTTGCCGCCGGTCTTGACGATGGCGTACATCGCGGGATCCACTCCTCGAGCTTGCTGCTGACAAACGAGTGGCCCACCGCTCGATGGGCCGTCGTCCAGATTACGTCACGGCTGGCTGCGCAGGCAAAACGCCTGCGCGGCGACGCCGTCGGTCATGGGGTTGCGACCGGCGGCCCGGCCGGGCGGCTGGCGGCACGCCGGCGCCGTCGGCCCGCCGGAGCTGCACCGTTGGTGGCGTGCTCGGTGTCCGCGCCGTCGTCGTCGGAGGTCGGGCCCTCGGCCACCGCGGCCGCCTCGAGCTCGACCAGCGGGACGTCGGGGCCGATCTCGTCCTCGACTGCCGGCGCCTCCGCCTCCGCCTCGCGGGCGGCGGCGACCAGGTCGGTGGCGAGCGAGGCAACCACACCCTCGGCGGCGCTGCCTTCGGCGGCCTCGCTCTCGGCCTTCTCGATCGCGGCGGCCTTGTGGATCGCCGCGATGGCGGCGTTGGCCGCCTGGCGCTGCTCGTCGCTCATCGGTGGCTCGACGGCCTCGACCGAGTCGGTGGCGCCGCCGGACTTCGCGCCGCGGCGGCGCTTGCCGCGCCCGGAGCTTCGCTCGTCGTCGTCGGACGAGCCGCCGTTGCGCTGCTCGACCGGCTCCTGGTGGATGATGACGCCGCGCCCGTGGCAGTGCTCGCAGGGCTCGCTGAACGCCTCGAGCAGGCCCTCGCCGACCCGCTTGCGGGTCATCTGCACGAGTCCGAGGGAGGTGACCTCGGCGACCTGGTGCTTGGTGCGGTCGCGGCCCAGGCACTCGGTCAGGCGACGCAGGACGAGCTCGCGGTTCGACTCGAGCACCATGTCGATGAAGTCGATGACCACGATCCCGCCGACGTCGCGCAGCCGGAGCTGGCGCACGATCTCCTCGGCCGCCTCGAGGTTGTTGCGGGTGACGGTCTGCTCGAGGTTGCCGCCCGAGCCGACGAACTTGCCGGTGTTGACGTCGACGACGGTCATGGCCTCGGTGCGGTCGATCACCAGCGAGCCGCCCGAGGGCAACCACACCTTGCGGTCGAGTGCCTTCATCAGCTGCTCGTCGACGCGCAGGTCGTGGAACAGGTCACTGTTGCCGACGTGCTTGGACACCCGCTCGGCGAGGTCGGGGGCGACGTCACCGAGGTACTCCGACACGGTGTCCCAGGCCGCCGAGCCCTGGACGACGAGGGACTTGAAGTCCTCGTTGAAGACGTCGCGGACGACGCGGATGGCGAGGTCGGGTTCGCCGTGCAGCAGCACCGGCGCCGACTTCTTCTGCTCGGCCTTGCTCTGGATCTGCTCCCACTGGGCCTGCAGCCGCTGGACGTCGTGGGTGAGGTCCTCCTCGGACGCGCCCTCGGCCGCGGTGCGCACGATGACGCCGGCCTCGTCAGGGACGATCTTCTTCAGGATGGACTTCAGGCGGTGCCGCTCGGCGTCGGGCAGCCGGCGGCTGATGCCGGTCATCCCGCCGCCGGGCACGTAGACGACGAAGCGGCCGGGCAGCGAGACCTGGCTGGTGAGTCGGGCGCCCTTGTGGCCGATCGGGTCCTTGGTGACCTGCACGAGCACCGAGTCGCCGGAGTGCATCGCCTGCTCGATGGCGCGGGACTTGCCGTCGAGCCCCGCGGCGTCCCAGTTCACCTCGCCGGCGTAGAGCACGCCGTTGCGGCCCTTGCCGATGTCGATGAACGCAGCTTCCATGCTCGGCAGCACGTTCTGCACACGACCGAGATAGACGTTGCCCACGTAGGACGTCGCGCTGGCCCGGGTGACGTAGTGCTCGACGAGGATGTCGTCCTCGAGGACGGCGATCTGGGTGCGGTCGCCGGCCTGGCGCACGGCCATCACCCGGTCGACGGCCTCGCGGCGGGCCAGGAACTCGGCCTCGGTCAGGACGGGCGCACGGCGCCGGGTGGTCTCGCGGCCGTCCCGGCGGCGCTGGCTCGATGTGCATTAAAACTGCGCTTGCCTTGCCGCAGGCCACGCCAAAGCCGGGTACGATGACCACCTAACGAACCAAATCAACCATTTTGTTACGCCGAACGGGTATGGATTCTATAGTTCACCAGGAGTTTTGTCACGCCGATGCCGTTGTGCTTGAGATGAGTGGAGCCGTGATCGAGAACCCCGACAGCGTTGCTCGTTTCATCAAGGCAGGAGCAGGTAATCATCGGCGTTAACTTAAAGCGATTTCTCCTTTCGGTCGGTTGAGACCGC
>CAZZZE010000431.1:0-2673 GCA_964658365.1 uncultured Jatrophihabitantaceae bacterium | reverse complement strand
TGCCGGACTGCCGCTCGCCGGCCGGCGTCGTCGCGGCGTACCCGGGCAGGTCTACCTCAGCACTGCCGACCAGCAGCGCCCGCAGAGACCGCGGACCGTACGCGGGCTGCTCGAACCCCGACGAGCAGGCGACCGGGCCGCCGACGAGCAGCAGCGTCGCCAGCAGCAGAGCCGGCACGAGACCGACCGGCGCCGTGAGCGGTGAGGTCACCCGGCCGACGAATCGGTCAGGGACAGCAGGTAGGGCGTCAAGCCGAGATGGGGATGACTCGGGTCGGTGGAGGTGTCGGTGGTCTGCAGCTGCGCCGTCGTGGCGCCCGTGGACACCGACCAGACTCGGGTGGTTCCCAGTGTCGTCTGGACGACGAGGTACAGCGTGCCCCCGCTGGCATCGAGGCGAGCCGATTCCATTGCGCCCCCGTCCGAAGCAGCGAGTCCGACGTCGGCCCAGGTGACGCCCGCGCTGTGCTTGGCCAGCGCTCCGTCGGACGACACGGTGTACCAGGTGACCGCGGCGTCGGCGGCGTACTGGTGGCCCTGCGGGTCGCGCGGGTCGACGAAGCCACCGCCGTCGGTGGTGGCCCACCTCGGTTGGACCACCGATCCCGTGGTGTAACCCTTGCCGGCGTTCTCGACACTGGCCACGGCCGTGACGACGCCGTGGGCGGTCCGCAGCCAGAGGTGGTCGTCCTGGCCGGCTGCGATCCCGGCGCCGTAGGTGAGCCCGGTGCGGCTGAGCGCGTTGGTCAGCCAGGCAACGGTGCCGTTCGCGGTGACCGTCGGGGTGCCTGCGCCGGATGCGCCGGGCACGGCCGTGCAGTGGCCGAGGTCCGTGAGAGCGGCCACGCACCAGTCCTCGGGTGACGCCGGCGGGTCGTCGGAGCTTTCCGTGCCCGACCGCTCGAAGATCGCCTCGGTGGCGCCGACACCGGCCGCGCGCCAGGTGGGGCCGGGGACGGGAAGTCGCGCGCCGTCGGCGAGATCGACGAGTCCGGACGTCGTCACCACGACGCTGCGGTGCGGCCCGCCGGGGTTCAGCGCGCCGTACCAGATCTGGGCGTTCTCCGGCGTCTCACGAACCCCGCGGTAGCTGGGCGTCTGGACGCCGAGGTTGTCGATGCCCCGGTCGTCGGCGACCGGTGTGAGACAGCGACCGAGCACAGCGCCGGACGACAGGTCCACGAGCTGGTAGCCGTTGCCGTCGCCGTAGAACAGGCCGCGGCCAGGGGTCTGCAATGCCCCGGAACCCCAGTTGCAGTTCTTCAGCAGGCCGGCGCTCTGTGTCGGGTGCGGCGATGCGGAGGAGCCGCAGCCGACGAGCGCGGCGAGCGCCAGCGCGATGCCGGCCACGCCGAAGGGTCGCCGCGTCATGCTCGATCTGACCAGGATCGCCGGCCTGCAGCGTCACCCGACCCGTCAGCCATCCCGTCCTCCCACGCATATGGGTTCGGACGATACGGATTCCCGTCCTGCGCCGCTTCCTAACCGCCGCCTACTGAGCGGATCAGGCCAGCACGCGCTCGATGAGCTCGGCGACCGCGTCGTCGTCGTTGGTCCCGACCGTGACCGCCGCCGCGGCCCGCGCCGAGGCGTGACCGTTGGCCATCGCGAACGAGTGCCCGGCCCACTGGAGCATCGGGATGTCGTTGGGCATGTCGCCGACGGCCAGGATGTCCTCGCGCCGGATGTCGTGCCGCGCCGCGAGTTCGGCCAGGCCGGTGGCCTTCGTGACGCCGGCCGCGGCGATCTCGAGCAACCCGTAGGACGAGGAGTGCGTGATCGTCGCCCGGTCGCCGAGCAGCTCGGTGGCCGCGGCGAGGAAGCGGTCGGGCTGGGCCGAGCGGTCCTTGGCCAGCAGCTTGATGCCCGCCTCGCCGGCGATGTCGTTCAGCGCGCCCATCGGCGGAGTCGGCATCGGCCGCCCGTGGCGGTCGCGTCGGGGATTGACCTGCCAGTCGTGGACGTAACCGGGCTCGGCGGCGAACCCGCTCGGGTACTCGACCGCGAACGCGACGTCGGGGAACTGCGTGCGCAACTCCGTGCCGATCTGCACCATCAGCTCGGGCGACAGTGCGTGGACCGACAGCAGCGTCTGGTCGGCCATGTCATAGAGGACGGCGCCGTTGGCTCCCACCGCGACGCCGACGTGCCCGGTCTCGTCGATGACGTCGTCGAGCCAGCGCGGCGGGCGCCCGGTGACGAAGGCGACGACCAGCCCGGCCGCGGTCGCGTCGCGCAGGGCCGCGCGGGTGCGGTCGGACACCGTGTCGTCGCTGCGCAGCAGCGTGCCGTCGAGGTCGGTCGCGATGAGGCGGATGCCCGCGCTCGAGAGCGTTTCCGTGGCCGTCATGGTGCGCTCAGCACCTCGCGGCCACCGAGCCAGGGGCGTAGCGCCTTCGGCACGTACACCGAGCCGTCGGGCTGCTGGTGGTGGTCGAGCAGGCAGGCGATGGTGCGCGCCGCCGCGCACAGCGTCCCGTTGAGGGTGGCGAGGGGCTCGTTACCGTTCGCCCCGCGGGTGCGGATGTTCAGCCGCCGGGCCTGGAACGTCGTGCAGTTCGACGTCGACGTCAGCTCGCGGTACGCCTGCTGCGACGGGAACCAGGCCTCGATGTCGAACTTGCGGGCGGCGCTGCTGCCGAGGTCGCCGGCGGCGACGTCGATGACGCGGTA
>CAZZZE010000430.1:0-2699 GCA_964658365.1 uncultured Jatrophihabitantaceae bacterium | reverse complement strand
ACGAGGAAGGACAGCGACACCTTGTGCAGGTGGTCGGCGAGCAACTGGTCGGAGAAGCGCCCCGGGAAATGCATCAGGTGATCGGAGGCGATGGACCCGGCAACGAGAACTGGCATGCCGGAACCCTAACCGAGGCGGGCGGAGCTCAGCCGCAGAAGCTGTTCCCGCACGCGCAGCCGCCGCCGGCGTTGGGGTTGTCGATGGTGAAACCCTGCTGCTCGATGGTGTCGGTGAAATCGACGGTGGCGCCGCCCAGGTACGGGGCGCTCATCCGGTCGACGACCACCGGAACGCCGTGAGGGGCGAGCTCGACGTCGCCGTCGAGGACGCGCTCGTCGAAGAAGAGCTGGTACTGCATGCCCGAGCAGCCACCGGGCTGTACGGCGATACGCAGGCGCAGGTCGTCGCGGCCCTCGGACTCGAGCAGGCTGCGGACCTTGCCCGCGGCGGCCTCGGTGAGTGCGACGTCCTTGGCCGGTGCCTCGATCGGGGCAGAGCTGAGCTCGACGGGGGTCTCGGTGCTGGTCATATCGCTCCTCAGATAACGCGGGAGGTGGGTGCTGCCGGTGATAGCTGTCCTGGACGCAACCGGGCTGTTCCGGTGGTCATTCCCCATCGTAGCCATCACCGCCGACAACCGCGGCTGATGACGGCCGATGCGCGGCGTTCCAGGTCACACCGGCCGCGGTTAGGGTGTCCGCGTGAAGCTTTCCCGCCGCGGCGCGTCCACCGACACCGACGTCGAGCCAGAGGTCGAGCCGGACACCGGCAGCATCGACCTGCACAAGCCGGCCAAGGGCCGGCCCACGCCCAAGCGGCGCGACGCGCAGGGCCGCAAGGGCCCGGTCACCGCCCCGAAGACGCGCAAGGAGGCCTACGCCCGGCAGAAGCAGCTCACCAAGGAGCAGCGGGTGGCCCAGAAGGCCGGCGGCGGGAGCACGACCAAGGCCCGTTCGGCCGCCGAGCAGCGCGCGGCGCTGCGCCGGGGCGACCCGGACGCGCTGCCCCGGCGCGACCAGGGCAGGACCCGCAAGCTGGCCCGCGACTATGTCGACGCGAACCGCATGCTGAGCAACTACATGCTGTGGCTGTTCCCGCTGTTCATCCTGACCTCGCTGGTGCCGCAGCTGCGCCTGCTCGAGATCGCCGTCATCGTGATCTTCCTGGGCCTGGTCGGCGAGTGGTTCGTCGTCGGACGCCGGCTGCGCGCCATGGCGCTCGAGCGTTTCGGCGAGGCCGACGGCACCAACATGGGCATCGGCTTCTACATGGGCTCGCGGGCCTACATGCCCCGCAAGTGGCGCCTGCCCGCGCCGCAGGTCCAGCGCGGCGACCAGATCTGAGGGTGAACACATGATCACCAGCACGATGCAGGACGACTTCCAGCTCACGACCACCGCGATCCTCGAGCACGGCGCGCAGGTCTACCCCGACAGCGAGGTGGTCACCTGGACCGGCGGCGGCGCCCGGCGGGCCACCTTCGCCGAGGTCGCGGCCAACGCCAACCGCTTCGCCGCGGCGCTCACCGCCCTGGGCGTGCGGGCCGGCGACGCGATCGGCACGTTCAGCTGGAACACCGCCGAGCACGTCGAGGCCTACTACGCCATCCCGGGCGTGGGTGCGGTGGTGCACACGCTGAACATCCGGCTCAAGGCCGAGCAGGTGGCGCAGATCGTCGAGCACGCCGGCGACCGGATGATCGTCGTCGACGCGTCACTCGTGCCGCTGCTGGCCGCGGTCGCGCCGCAGGTGTCGAGCGTCGAGGCCTACATCGTGGTCGGCGACGCCGACACCTCTGCCCTGGCCGAACACGCCACCGTCCATCGCTACGCCGACCTGCTGGCCGAGCAGGAGCCGACCTTCGTCTGGCCCGAGATCGACGAGAAGTCGGCCGCGGCCATGTGTTACACCAGCGGCACCACCGGCGACCCGAAGGGCGTCGTCTACTCGCACCGCTCGACCTACCTGCACGCGCTGGGCACGCTGGCCGCGGGCGTCACCGGCTTCGTCGAGTCCGATCGCATCCTGACCTTCGTGCCGATGTTCCACGTCAATGCGTGGGGCATCCCGTTCGGTGCGTTCCTCGGCGGCTCGACGCTGCACCTGCCGGCGCAGTTCATGACGCCCGACCAGGTGTGCGCGTTCATCGCCGCCGAGCGCTCGACGGTCGCCTCGGCCGTGCCGACGATCTGGGGCGGCATCATGCAGTACGGCCGCGAGCACGACATCGACCTGTCGTCGCTGCGCATGGGCACCTCGGGCGGCGCCGCGATCCCGCGCTCGCTCATGGCGGGCTTCGAGCAGACCTACGGCGTGCGCATCATCCAGGGCTGGGGCATGACCGAGACCTCGCCGGTGGCCGGCATGGCCTGGCCGCCGCCCGAGGTCGAGCCCGGCGCTCCCGACGAGCTGGACTGGCGGTTGAAGTCCGGCCGCGTGGTGCCCGGCGTGCAGATGCGGATCGTGTCCGACGACGGTGACGTGCTGCCCTGGGACGGCACGGCGGTCGGCGAGATCGAGGTCCGCGGGCCGTGGATCACCGGCTCCTACCACGCCGCCGACGTCCCGGAGAAGTTCGACGACGGCTGGCTGCGCACGGGTGACATCGGCACCATCGACCACCGCGGCTTCTTCCTGATCACCGACCGCAGCAAGGACGTCATCAAGTCCGGCGGCGAGTGGATCTCCTCCGTCGAGCT
>CAZZZE010000429.1:0-2719 GCA_964658365.1 uncultured Jatrophihabitantaceae bacterium | reverse complement strand
GACATCGGGCAGCGTGCCGACCGAACCGCGGTAGGACAGTTCGGCCTCGGCCAGGCCGGTGACGACCTCGGGCTCGACGCCGAGCGTCGCCTGGACCATCGCGGTGAAGTCGGCCCGGTTCCGCGCGTCGCGCGTCGCGCTGGTGGCGACCATGCGGGTGCGCGCCACGTCGTGCGCGGCGATGACCGCGGCGTAATCGGCCAGCGCGGCGCGGGTGCGCTCGATCGCTTCGGGCGCCAGCGATCCGGTGCGATCGACGTGCTGCCCGAGCCGCACGATCCGCGTCTCGCGGTGCACGTCGACGCCGTTGTCGGTGATGAGCAGGCGCACGGAGTTCGTGCCGCAGTCGATGGCCGCTACACGCATGGCCCGGCGCTCCACCACGGGTCGAGCCGGTCGAGCGCTTCGTCACCGAGCGGGTTCACGCCCGGTCCGGCGGCGAGCGAGTGGCCGACGAGCACGTGCAGGCACTTGACTCGGTTCGGCATGCCCCCGGCGCTGATGCCGGCGATCTCGTCGACGTGTTCCAGTGCCTCGCGCCGGGCCAGGTAGGACTCGTGGGCGGCGCGGTAGGCGGCGGCCAGCGCGTCGTCCGACTTCAACCGGTCGGTCATCTCGCGCATCAGTCCGGACGCTTCGAGCGTGCCGATGGCCGACGCGGCACGCGGGCAGGTCAGGTAGTACAGGGTCGGGAACGGCGTGCCGTTCGGCAGCCGCGGCGACGTCTCGACGACATCGGGGTTGCCGCACGGGCAGCGATGCGCGATCGCGCGCATGGCCCGCGGCTCGCGGCCGAGCTGGGCGCCGACCGTCGCGCGATCGGCGGCAGAGACGCTCACTTCGCGCTGTCGGCCCGGGTGACGCTCTGCCAGAGCTTGGTGTTCCACGCCGCGTGGTCGGTGCCGGACGGCACCTGGCCCGCCGTCTTGGCGATGTCGTTCTGCTGGCCGCGGTCGACGACCACGTACACCGTGTCGCCCGGCATGGCGTACTGCAGCCGGGTGCGGGCCTGCCGCTCGATGTAGCCGGGGTCGGACCACAGCGCGAGCTGCTTCTTCAGCGCGCCGAGCTTGTGCTGATCCTGCTGGTACTGCTGGGCGGCGTTGTTCAGCGCGCTGCGGCTGGCGAAGTAGCGGTTGAGCGGCGAGGCCAGGAGCACGATCAGCAGGACGACGAGGGTGCCCAGCACGATGGCGCGGCCGGTGACGGCCCGGCGCGGGCGCCGGGCCTCGGTGCGGGGTGGGTTGCCCATCAGCTCTCGGTGCCGGGGATGAAGCGCGGGAAGGCGCTGGCGCCGGCGTAGCGCGCGGCGTCGTCGAGTTCCTCCTCGATGCGCAGCAGCTGGTTGTACTTGGCCACCCGCTCGCTGCGGGCCGGAGCACCGGTCTTGATCTGGCCGCAGTTGGTGGCGACGGCGAGGTCGGCGATGGTGGTGTCCTCGGTCTCGCCGGAGCGGTGGCTCATCATGCAGCGGTAACCGTGCCGATGGGCGAGGTCGACGGCGTCGAACGTCTCGGTCAGCGTGCCGATCTGGTTGACCTTGACCAGCAACGCGTTGGCGGCGCCGAGTTCGATGCCGCGGGCCAGGCGCTCGGGGTTGGTGACGAACAGGTCGTCGCCGACGATCTGCACCTTGTCGTCGAGCTGCTCGGTCAGGCCGACCCAGCCGTCCCAGTCCTCCTCGTCCAGCGGATCTTCGATCGAGACGATCGGGTAGCTGTCGGCCAGGCTGACGTAGTAGGCGATCATCTCTTCCGACGACTTGGCCGCGCCCTCGAACTGGTAGGCGCCGTCGCGGAAGAACTCCGAGGCGGCGACGTCGAGAGCGAGTGCGATGTCGACACCGATCGTCAGGCCGGTCGTGCCGACGGCTTCGACGATCAGGTCGAGTGCGGCCCGGTTCGAGTCGAGGCTCGGGGCGAAGCCACCCTCGTCGCCGAGACCGGTGCTCAGGCCCTTCTGCTTCAGCACCGACTTGAGGGCGTGGTAGACCTCGGTGCCGGTGCGCAGCGCCTCGGCGAAGGTCGGCGCGCCGATGGGCGCGATCATGAATTCCTGGACGTCGACGTTGGAGTCGGCGTGCGCCCCGCCGTTGAGGATGTTCATCATCGGCACGGGCAGCAGGTAGGCGTTCGGGCCGCCGAGGTAGCGGAACAACGGCAGGTCGGCGCAGCTGGCGGCCGCCTTGGCCACGGCCAGCGAGACGCCGAGGATCGCGTTCGCGCCGAGGCGCGACTTGTCGGGCGTGGCGTCGAGATCGCGCAGGGCCTGGTCGACGAGGCGCTGCTCGCTGGCCTCGAAGCCGATCAGCTCCGGCCCGAGCTGGTCGACCACGCCGAGGACGGCCTTGGTGACGCCCTTGCCGCCGTACCGGGAACCCCCGTCGCGCAGCTCCACCGCCTCGAACGCGCCGGTCGACGCGCCCGACGGCACCGCCGCCCGCCCCTCCGAGGCGTCGTCGAGGATCACCTCGACCTCGACCGTCGGGTTGCCCCGGGAGTCGAGGATCTCGCGGGCCCCGATGAACTCAATGCTCGCCACGTGCTGCCTCTCGCTACCGCCCGCGCTGCGTGCCGGGCCCGTCCAGGTGACCGTTCCACCCTAACGGCGCGACGGCGTACGGCCTCGACGGCACCACGGCGGGCGCCTCGGTGGTTTGTCCGGGTCGTCAGGACCGCTGCCGGGGCTTCGTCCGCGCCACGCTGGGTAACGCCGTGGG
>CAZZZE010000428.1:0-2723 GCA_964658365.1 uncultured Jatrophihabitantaceae bacterium | reverse complement strand
GTGCAGCCGCGCCGCAGTGAAGACGGCAAGCACGGTATGCGGAGCAGAGGATTCGACGGCCGCCGCGCACACCTCGAGGAAGTCGGCCGCCTCGTCCGGTGTCAGCCAGCACCGCTGTGCGACCCGCACGACTCGCTTCTCGACGCCTGCGGGTGACGTCACCGGACCGGACTCACGAGTCGTCATCGGCCGAACGTTGCAGGTTGGCGGCACGATCACCGAGCGCGGTGCCGGCAGCGGTGGATAACTCGCGCTCCGTCCACAGACCGGGGTTCGTCCCGTGGTGGGCAGTTCGGTGCGGTAATGGTCGGTCATCCGCGCCCACCGTCCGACGGAAATGACCACACCGGGTGGGGTTGACCACTACCTCACCGAACTGACCACACCCGGCGGAACGCCGGTCAGCGCACCAGCGACGGGCGGCCGAAGCGGGCGCGCACGCCTGTCGACCAGAGCACGCGCAGGGGCTCGCCGGCGGCGCGCACACCGCTCGCGCCGAGCAGCTCGTCGTCGAGCTCGAGCACCGTCGCCTCGCGCAGGGGCCACGGCGCGTGCTCGTTGGGCACCCAGACCGTCCGTCCGGCGAGCCGGCTGTGCGCACCCCAGCGCGACGTCAGCCAGGTCTCGAGGGGCGTCGGTTGCGCGACGGCACCCAGACGCAGCGACAGCCGGCTCCGCAGCCCGCGGTGCGGCCAGCGACGCACGCTGTCGTAAGTGATCACGTCGTCGCGCCGACGCAGCGCCATCCGCGCCCACGTGTACGGCATCCCGAACCCGGCCCGCGCGAACGGCACGATGGCCAGCCGCGCCGTCTCCAGGGAGCGGAACAGCACGCCGTGGCGTCCCGCGTCGTCGACCGAGTACAGCCGGATGTTGGTCTCCAGGAACGAGCCGAAGTACGGCACCGGCAGGCCGCGGCCGAAGCCGGCTCGGCACATCGCGAACGGCACGAGCCCGACGTAGGTCAGCCCGTCGGCCCACACGTCGGGACGCGTACCGGGCGGGAAGAACGCGGCCACTCCCGCCGGGTCGACCGGCCAGTGCACGAAGGCCAGCTCGTTCCACCACTGGTCCATCAGGACGGGCCGCGGCAGCGCCGGTGCGAGCGCCGGGTAGCCGGCGGGCAGGGTCATCCCACGCCGCCCGGCATCACCAGTTCGTGGCGACGTAGGTGGTCTCGAGGTACTCCTCGATGCCCTCGAACCCGCCCTCGCGGCCGAGCCCGGATTCCTTGACGCCGCCGAACGGCGCGGCCGGGTCGGACACCAGGCCACGGTTCAGGCCGACCATCCCGACCTCGAGCTTCTCGCTGATGCGCAGCCCGCGGGCGAGGTCGCGGGTGTAGACGTAGCCGGTCAGTCCCATCTCGGTGGCGTTGGCCACGGCGATCGCGTCGTCGTCGTCCTTGACAACGATGATCGGCGCGACCGGCCCGAAGATCTCGTCGGTAGCCACCGGTGCGTCGCGGGGGACATCGGTGAGCACCGTGGCCGGGTAGAAGAACCCGGCGCCGTCGGGCACCGAGCCGCCGAGCACGACCTGCGCTCCGGCGGCCACCGAGCGGGTCACCTTGTCGGCCACCCCGTCGCGCTGCTTGGCGTTGACCATGGGCCCGAGCTTGGTGCCCTCGTCGGTGCCGGCGCCCATGGTCAGCTCGCTCATCTTGGCGGCGAGCTTCTCGGCGAACTCGGCCGCGACCGATTCGGCCACCAGGAAGCGGTTCGCCGCCGTGCAGGCCTGCCCCCCGTTGCGCATCTTGGCCAGCATCGCGCCCTCGACCGCGGCGTCGAGGTCGGCGTCGTCCAGCACGAGGAACGGCGCGTTGCCGCCGAGCTCCATGGACGGGCTGACGACGTGCTCTGCCGCCTGCTTCAGCAGCAGCGAGCCAACGCGCGTCGAGCCGGTGAACGACAGCTTGCGGACGCGCTCGTCGGCCAGCGCGTGCTCGACGAGGTCGCCCGGCTTGTCGCTGGTGATCACGTTGACGACACCGGCCGGCACGCCGGCGTCGGCGAGCACCTGCGCCAGCACGAGAGCGGTCAACGGGGTGTCCTCGGCGGGCTTGAGCACCACGGAGCAGCCGGCGGCCAGCGCCGGGCCCAGCTTGCGGGTGGCCATCGCGGCCGGGAAGTTCCACGGCGTCAGCAGCAGGGCGACGCCGTACGGCTTCTTGAACGTGACGATGCGGTTCGCACCGGTCGGCGACATGCGCACCTCCCCGCCGACCCGCACGGCCTCCTCGGAGTACCAGCGGAAGAACTCGGCGGCGTAGGTGACCTCGCCGCGCGAGTCGGTGAGCGACTTGCCCATCTCGAGCGACATCAGGAACGCGATGTCCTCGCTGCGCTCGATCATCAGCTCGAAAGCCTTGCGCAGCACCTCTGCGCGCTCGCGCGGCGCTCGCGCCGCCCAGTCCGGCTGCGCGGCAGCGGCAGCGTCGATGGCGGCGTCGAGATCGTCGAGTCCGGCCCGGGCAACGGAGGTCAGGACGTCACCGGTCGAGGGGTCGACCACCTCGAAGCTGCCCTGCGATCCGTCGCGCCATCGGCCGTCGACGAACAGCTGGGTGGGCGTACCGGCCGGCAGTGCTGTCATGGGGAGCCTCCGCGTGCAGGGACACCCGCGCGGCATCCTGACGTCCAGCTTGCCACTCGCCCCGAGCCGCCCTACCGGCTCTTGCGCTCCAGTGCACAGTCGTTCACTGTGTAGTCATGAGGAGGGAC
>CAZZZE010000427.1:0-2728 GCA_964658365.1 uncultured Jatrophihabitantaceae bacterium | reverse complement strand
GCCGGGTAGAGCGAGGTCAGCACGCTGGCCACCGACAGCAGGCCGTGATGCGTCGCCAGCAGGAAGAACAGGTTGGCCGACGCGTCGAAGGTGCCGGCCACGATGACCAGCGCGAGCGAGCGTCCGTGCACCGGCACGAACCCGCGGGCCCGCCAGGCGAACGGCACGATCATCGCCGCCGATGTGATGCGCGAGATGGTCAACGGCCACAGCCCGGCGGCGGCGCCGGCCCGGCCCAGGCAGATGAAGTACAGCCCGAACCCCACGCCGGAGACCAGCGCGAGCGCGAGCGTCGAGACGCCGACCCGGGCCTGCTTCTCGGTGGGTGTGCTGCGACTGACCAGCACGACCGCCACGAGGCCCAGTGCGATGCCGAACCAGGCCGCCGTGGCGGGCCGCTCGCCGACGGCGAAGCCGAAGAAGACCGGGACGATGGCGGCGAGCACCGCGGTCACGGGGGAGATGACGTTGATCGGGGCGAGCGTCATCAGGTGGTACATGACGAGCACGCCGAGCAGTCCGGCGGCACCGCCGCCGACACCCAGCAGGACCACCCGGGCATCGAGGCGCCCCGGAAAGAGAAACAGCAGCGCCGTCATCAGCACCGCCCCCACGGGGTAGCTCCACAGCAGCAGGGTGGACGCACCGAGGCGGCGTGAGCCGAAGCCGCCGGCGAAGTCGCCGACGCCGTAGAGCAGAGCGGCGGCCAGGCTGAGGACGACGGTCACCGCGGAACGCTATCGGGCGTCGCGGGCGCCGGACGACGTCAGGGTTCGGTCAGGGCTTGGTCAGGGTGAACTGCTGCACGTCGAGGTAGCCGGTGCGAAAGCCCGCCTCGGAGTACGCGAGGTACAGCGACCACATGCGGCGGAAGGTCTCGTCGAAGCCCAGGGCGTTGATCTCGGCCGAGCGCGCGTCGAACGTCTCGCGCCAGCGACGCAGCGTCTCGGCGTAGTGCCGGCCGAAGCTGAACCGGTCGGCCACCTGCAGCGACGTGTGCCCGGCCAGCGTCCGCTCGATCGCCTCGACCGAGGCGAGCTGCCCGCCGGGGAAGATGTACTTGCGGATCCAGGTATAGGTGTCCTTGGTAGCCAGCACCGTGTAGTCGTCCTGCAGGATCGCCTGCAACCCCACGCGCCCGCCCGGGGCGAGCAGCCGGTCGATCGTCTCGAAGTAGGTGTTCCAGTACTGGGCGCCGACCGCCTCGATCATCTCGATGCTGACCACGGCGTCGTAGCGGCCGGTGGCCTCGCGGTAGTCCTGCAGCTTCACCGTGACGCGGTCGACCAGACCGGCGTCGGCGATGCGCCGCCGGGCCAGCTCGGCCTGCTCGGTGGAGATGGTCAGCGTCGTCACGTGCGCGCCCCGGCGGGCGGCCCGCAGCGCGAGCTCGCCCCAGCCGGTGCCGATCTCCAGCAGCTGCGTGCCCTCGGTGACGCCGGCGCTGTCGAGCAGCCGGTCGACCTTGCGGTGCTGGGCGTCGACGAGCGGCTCGGTCGAATGATCGGGGTCGCCGGCGAAGACGGCCGAGGAGTACGTCATCGACTCGTCGAGGAACAGCGTGAATAGCTCGTTCGACAGGTCGTAGTGCTGCTGGATGTTGTCGCGGGCGTTCTCGATGGTGTTGTCGCCACTGTGCGGCTGGACGCTGAGCACCGCGTTGCGCAGCTTGTGCAGCGCCGGTGGGATCATGTCCTTCATGTTCGAGGCGAACGCCGAGAGCACGCCGGCCAGGTCGTCGGCGACCCAGTCGCCGGCCATGTAGGCCTCGCCGAAGCCGATCGTGCCCGTCTCGCCGACGCGGTGGAAGAACGACTCCGGGCGGACCAGGCGCATGACCGGGTCGTCATGGGTGCCGCCGCCGGACCACTGACCACCGGGCTCGACGACCCGCAGCGGCAGCTTGGCCGCGGCGTGGCGGAACAGGCGCTTGGCGATGGCGGCGCGGACGGGGGAGTGCGGCAGGTTCGCGATGTCGGGCCAGCGCAACGCGTCGATCCCGCTGAGCGCCGCCGTCGTCGACCTGCTCGTGTCCGTCATCGCCATCTGGTTGCCTCCGGGCTCGACTGGTGCGCAACGTTCGTCAGATCTCGAGGCGCGGATCGCCTTCGAGTGCTCTCTGCACTATCTTCGCGACCGGCGCCTCGACGGATTCGTCTGGGGAGATTCCCAACAGGGTCGCGGTCACGAACCCGGTGCTGAGCTGGTGCCAGACCGACGCCCGGTGCAGCATCGCGTGCTTGTCGGACTGGACGGCGACATAGCTCGCCGAGCGGGCAACGGCGGCGGCCTCGCGGGTGAACCGTGCGGAGTTGACGTTGCTGGTCATCCGGTCGCCGGTGCCGTGGGCGACGAGCAGCGCCCGGCCGGCCAGCGGCGCCGCGGAGTCACCGGGCTCGATCCACGGGGCCAGGCCCACGACGCTCGTGACGTTCGGGTGCGCGGCGCTGTACATCGCGGCGCGGCCGCCCATCGAGTGCCCGACCAGAGCCGTGGGCAGGGCGCCGAAGCGATCGTCGAGCTGGCGCAGCGCCCAGAGCACGTCCTCGACCGGCGAGGCGTCGGCACCGTTCCAGCCGCGGTAGCGGTACCGGACGCGCGCCACCGCGAGCCCTCGGTCACCGGCCGCGCGACCCAACGCCGTCGCGAAGGGCGCCATGCGTAACACGGCAAGCTGGTTGGCGCGGACCCGCGCGCGGCTCGTCGACCGGCCGCCGTGCAACACCAC
>CAZZZE010000426.1:0-2750 GCA_964658365.1 uncultured Jatrophihabitantaceae bacterium | reverse complement strand
GCGCTGACCTACTACGCCCACCGCGAGAAGCTGCGCGACGTCGGTCGCGACGGCGACCTCGAGGAGTTGAACCGGCAGGCCGTGCGCATCGCCAACGAGATCGCTGCGGAGGGCGGGGCGCTGGTAGCCGGCAACATCTGCAACACCTGGTGCTACGACCCGGCCAACCCTAAGGTGTCCGGCGAGGTCGTGCGGGCGCAGTACCGCGAGCAGCTCGGCTGGGCCGTCGAGGAGGGCGTCGACCTGGTCATCAGCGAGACCAACGACTTCCTCGGCGAAGCGCTGATCGGGCTCGAGGTCTGCCAGGAGTACGGGCTGCCGGCGCTGGTCACCTTCGCCAGCGTGCAGCCGACGACGACCTACGACGGGTACGGCTACGTCGAGGCGTGCAAGATCCTGGCCGACCACGGCGCCGCCGTCGTCGGGTTCAACTGCTCCCGCGGGCCGGCCACGATGCGCCCGATGCTCGAGCAGCTGCGCGCCGCGGTCGACATCCCGATCGCCGCCCAGCCGGTGCCGTACCGCACGTCGCCCGAGGTCCCGGCGTTCGAGTCGTTGACGTCGGCCGACGGCGCGCGGATGTTCCCGATCCAACTCGAGAGCGCTGCTCTCACCCGTTTCGAGATGGCCTCATTCGCGCAGGATGCAGCTGAGCTCGGCGTGGGATACGTCGGGGTATGTTGCGGCGGCGCGCCGCACTACGTCCGGGCCATGGCCGAGGCCCTCGGCCGCGAGACCCCGGCGTCGCGGTACTCCCCCGCCCTCGAGCTGCACCCCGTTCTCGGCACCGGCCAGAGCGGGGTCACCAGCAGCGAGATGGGCGACTGGTCGGCCGCCAGCTGACTCCCGCGCGCCCCACCCCCGCATGAATACCCCCTTCAGCCGGTCGGGCCCGGCTGAAGGGGGTATTCATGCGGGTGGCGCGCGCCACCGACCGGTAGGCGGCGTCCCGGCACGGGTAGGTCGGGCCTGTGAACGCATTGCCCGATCCTCAGCACAGCGCTCCCGGCACCGCCACCGACCACGGCCTCGAACCGGGTAAGCACGCACCCTCCGACAGCACCGTCGACGTCGCCACCCTCATCGAGGGCCGGTCGCGCGAGGCCACCGACGAGCACCCCGGCGACGGCAACAAGTGGCTGACCCTCGTTGCCGTCTGTCTCGGCACGTTCATGCTGCTGCTCGACATCACGATCATCAACGTCGCGTTGCCGGACATCCAGACCGCGCTGAAGTCCAGCTTCTCGGACCTGCAGTGGATCGTCGATGCGTACGCGCTCACCCTTGCCGCCCTGCTGCTGACGGCCGGCAGCCTCGCCGACATGTTCGGGCGCCGGCTGCTCTACGTCATCGGCCTGTCGATCTTCACGGTGGCGTCGCTGCTGTGCGGCATCGCGCAGGACACGCTGCTGCTGCAGCTGTCGCGCGGCCTGCAGGGCGTCGGTGGGGCGATCATGTTCGCGACGTCGCTGGCGCTGCTGGCCAACGCGTTCCGGGGCAAGGACCGTGGCACCGCGTTCGGCATCTGGGGCGCGATCACCGGGCTGGCCGTCGCGGTCGGCCCGCTGCTCGGCGGCGTGCTGACCACCGGGCTGTCCTGGCGCTGGATCTTCTTCGTCAACCTGCCGATCGGCATCGCCGCCGTCGCGCTGACGCTGGCCAAGGTCGCCGAGTCCAAGCTCGAGCACAGCCGGCGCCCCGACTGGGTCGGGTTCCTGCTGTTCACCGTCGGCCTGGCCGCGCTCGTCTACGGCCTGATTGAGTCCAACGAGAAGTCGTTCTCGAGCTCCACGGTGATCGCTGCACTGGTCCTCGCCGGCGTGGCGCTGGTCGGCTTCCTGATCGCCGAAGCGGTGCGCAAGCAGCCGATGTTCGAGCTCTCGCTGTTCCGCAAGCCCACGTTCAGCGGTGGCGCGGTGGCCGCGTTCGGCATCAACTCGACGATCTTCTCGCTCGTGCTCTACCTGGTGCTCTACGTCCAGGACGTGCTGGGCTACAGCGCGCTGCAGACGGGCGTCCGGCTGCTCGTGCTGTCCGGCGGCGTGCTGCTGACGTCCACGATCGCCGGGCGCCTCACCGAGCGGGTGCCGATCCGGCTGCTCATCGGTCCGGGCCTGTTGCTGATCGGCGTCGGCCTGCTGCTGATGCGGGGCCTGGACGAGTCCAGCAGCTGGACGCACCTCGTCCCTGGACTCATCGTCGCGGGCGCGGGCGTCGGCTTCGTCAACCCGCCACTGGCCTCGACGGCCATCGGCGTGGTGTCGCCCGACCGCGCCGGCATGGCCTCGGGCATCAACTCGACGTTCCGCCAGGTCGGCACGGCCACGGGCATCGCGCTGCTCGGCACGCTGTTCTCGAACAAGGTTGCCGACGAGGTGACGTCGGCGCTCACGTCGAAACCGTCGCTGGCGGGCAAGGGCGGGCAGCTGGCACAGGCGGTGCAGTCGGGCCAGCTGCCGAAGTCCGGCCCGCTGAAGACCGTCGCCGACGGCGCCTTCGCAGCCGGGCTCGACTACATCCTGCTGGTGGCGGCGATCGTCGCCCTCGTCGCAGGCGTCGCCTCGCTGCTGCTCATCCGCAACAAGGACCTGATCGCCACCGAACGCGCCGAGTAGCTACGCGCTGGGCACCTCGGTCAGGAACAGGTCCTGCTCGAGACGCAGCAGCGCCTGATCCTGATCACGGGTCGTGCCGCCGAGGTACCAGGCGTCGAAGACGTTGACGACGGAGTCCTGGCCGAGCACCTGGAA
>CAZZZE010000425.1:0-2771 GCA_964658365.1 uncultured Jatrophihabitantaceae bacterium | reverse complement strand
GTCGCCCGGGCGCACGAGCGCCGGGTCGGCACCGACGTGCACCAGTCGGCCGTCGCGCGCGCGGCCGGAGACCCGGCCGGTGGCGCCGTCCTTGCGCCCGTCGGTGGCGTTGACGAGCACCTCGACCGCGCGGCCGAGCAGGTTCGCCGCCTCGGCACCGGCGATCTCCTCCTGCAGCGCGATGAGCCGCTCGTAGCGTTCCTGCACGACAGCCTTGGGCACCTGGTCGGTCATCGCCGCCGCGGGCGTGCCGGGGCGCGGCGAGTACTGGAAGGTGAACGCGTTGGCGAAGCGGGCCGCCCGCACGACCTCGAGGGTCTGGACGAAATCGTCGTCGGTCTCGCCGGGGAAACCGACGATGATGTCGGTGCTGATCGCGGCGTCGGGCATCGCTGCGCGGACCCGGTCGATGATGCCCAGGTAGCGCTCGCGGCGGTAGGAGCGGCGCATGGCCTTGAGCACGCGGTCGGACCCCGACTGCAGCGGCATGTGCAGCTGCGGCATGACGTTGGGGGTGTCGGCCATGGCCGCGATGACGTCGTCGGTGAAGTCGCGCGGGTGCGGGCTGGTGAACCGGACGCGCTCGAGTGAGTCGATGTCCCCGCAGGCGCGCAGCAGCTTGCCGAACGCCAACCCGTCGCCGAAGGAGCGGCCGTAAGAGTTGACGTTCTGCCCGAGCAGTGTCACCTCGACGACCCCGCTGTCGACGAGTGCGCGGATCTCGGCCAGGACGTCGCCGGGCCGGCGGTCGGTCTCGGCGCCGCGCAGGCTCGGCACGATGCAGAACGTGCAGGTGTTGTCGCAGCCGACGCTGATCGACACCCACGCGCTGAACGGCGACTCCCGCCGCGTCGGCAGATCGGAGGGGAAGTTCTGCAGGGCGTCGACGATCTCGACCTGGGCGGCCCGGTTGTGCCGGGCCCGGTCGAGCAGCACGGGCAGCGAGGCCAGGTTGTGGGTGCCGAAGACGACGTCGACCCACGGCGCCTTCTCGACGATGCGACCGCGGTCCTTCTGGGCCAGGCAGCCACCGACCGCGATCTGCATGTCCGGGTTCGCGGCCTTGGCCGGGTAGAGGTGGCCGAGGTTGCCGTAGAGCCGGTTGTCGGCGTTCTCGCGCACCGCGCAGGTGTTGAAGACGACGAGGTCCGCGGTGCCGGCGACGCCGTGCCGCTGGTACCCGGCGCTCTCGAGCAGCCCGGCCAGCCGCTCGGAGTCGTGGACGTTCATCTGGCACCCGTAGGTGCGGATGTCGTAGGTGCGCGCGTTCATCTCGCGCTCGAGGATACGGGGGGGCCGTGTGGCGCCGTCAGTGCGCGATCTCGGTGCTGCGGGACTCGCGGACGACGGTCACCCGGATCTGGCCCGGGTAGGTCAGTTCGTCCTCGATCTGCTTGGCGATCTCGCGGGCGAGGACGGAGGCGGCGAGGTCATCGACCTCGGCAGGTTGCACCATCACCCGGACCTCGCGGCCGGCCTGCATGGCGAAGACCTTCTCGACGCCGTCGTGGGCGGCGCCGATCTCCTCGATGCGGGCCAGCCGCTTGACGTAGGACTCGACCGACTCGCGCCGGGCCCCGGGGCGGGCCGCCGAGCAGGTGTCGGAAGCCTGGGTCAGCACCGCCTCGATGGTGCGTGGCTGCACCTCGTTGTGGTGCGCCTCAACGGCGTGCACGACGGCCTCGGCCTCGCCGAACTTGCGCAGCAGGTCGGCACCGACGATGGCGTGACTGCCCTCGACCTCGTGGGTGAGCGCCTTGCCGATGTCGTGCAGAAAGGCCGAGCGCTTGACCAGCGTCGGTTCGACGCCGAGTTCGGCGGCCATGACCCCGGCGACGTGCGCGGTCTCGACGAGGTGGGCCAGCACGTTCTGGCCGTAGCTGGTGCGGAACCGCAACCGGCCCAGGTAGGGCATCAGTCGTTCGTCTATCGCCCCCACGCCGACCTCGGCGACGGCGTCGCGGGCAGCCCGCAGGCACAGCTCGTCGACCTCGATCCGTGACTGCTCGTAGGCCTCCTCGATGCGGTGCGGGTGGATGCGGCCGTCCTGGACCAGCTTGTCGAGGGTCAGCCGGGCGGTCTCGCGCCGAACCGGGTCGAAGCAGGACAGCAGCACCGCCTCGGGGGTGTCGTCGATGAGCACGTTGACGCCGGTGACCGCCTCGAACGCGCGGATGTTGCGGCCCTCGCGGCCGATGATCCGGCCCTTCATCTCCTCGGCGGGAAGGTGCAGGACGCTGACCACCGCCTCGGTCGTCTGGGCACTGGCCACCCGCTGCACGGCCTCGACGACGATCTGCCGGGCGCGGTCGGTGCCCTCGGCCCGGGCCTCGCCCTCGATGGAGCGCACCAGCGCGGCGGCATCGCGGCGGGCGCTGTTCTCGACGGCGGCCAGCAGCTCGGTGCGGGCCTCGGCGGCGCTGAGCCCGGCTACCCGCTCGAGCTCGCGCTCGACGGCCTGCGCGCTCTCCTTGACGGCGTGCCGTTCGGCGTCGAGGTCGGCGGCCTGCTGGTCGAGGTGGGCCTTGGTGGCGGCGAGGTCCGCGGCGTGCTTCTGCAGGGCCGCTACCCGCTGGTCGAGCCGGGCCTCGGGCCTGCGGGCCCGGCTGTGGGGCGACGCGCAGGGCTGACCGCGCTGTCGTGCCGCCCTGGCCGTCGTTCACCGCGCCGGGGGCGGCGTCATCCCGCTGGCGCGCCCTCCGCCTCGTCCTGCAGCCCGGCCTCGCGGGCCAGCGAGACCCCGATCCGCTTGCCCAGCTTCGGCGCGGCGA
>CAZZZE010000424.1:0-2797 GCA_964658365.1 uncultured Jatrophihabitantaceae bacterium | reverse complement strand
CGACGGCGGCGGGCGCGAGCGACTCGCCGCGCCGTGACGCCAGGACTGCCGCGGTCAGGGCACCGACGCCCAGGCGGAGGTACAACGCCGGCGGCGCGGTGCGCGGTGGGGTGATCGGCAGCTTGTCGGCCACCGCCTCGCCACCGACCTGCAGCACGGCCCCGACCCGGCCGGTGCGGTGCAGCAGCCGGTCGACGCGGCCCGGACCGGCCGGCGTCAGCGAGATGGCCGCCAGCCCGGACTGGCTGCGGCAGCCGGTGGCCAGCCCGATCAGCAACGCCCGGCGAACACTCATGCCTCGACTCCCAGCTTCTGCAACAGGATCTGCTTCACGGCCGCGGCATCGGCTTGGCCGCGGGTGGACTTCATGACGGCCCCGACGAGGGCGCCGACCGCCGGCAGCTTTCCGCCGCGCACCTTGTCGGCGACGTCGGGGAAGGCTGCGATCGCGTCGTCGGCGGCCTGCTCGAGCGCACCGGTGTCGGACACGACCTTCAGCCCGCGATCGGCGACCACGGCATCGACGTCTAACCCCGTGTCGAGGACGCCGTCGACGGCCTGGCGGGCCAGGGCCGTGGTCAGCTCACCCGACGCCACGAGGGCGATCACGCGAGCCACCTGGACCGCGGTGATCGGCAGCTCGGAGACGTCGTCCTCGGACTCGTTGGCCTTCTGCGCCAGGTAGCCCATCCACCAGTTGCGGGCCTCGCCGACCGGCGCGCCGGCGTCGACCGTGGCGCCGACGAGGTCGACCACGCCGGCGTTCGTCATCTTGGCCAGGTCGTCGTCGGACAGCCCGAGCTCGTCACGCAGGCGGTCGCGGCGGGCCGCGGGCAGCTCGGGCAGGTCGGCCTTGAGCTGCGCTACCCACGCCGTGTCAGGCGCCATCGGCAAGAGGTCCGGCTCGGGGAAGTACCGGTAGTCGGTGGCCTCCTCCTTGCTGCGGCCGTCACGCGTGGTGCCCGTCGTCTCCTGGAAGTGCCGGGTCTCCTGCTTGACGCGACCGCCGCCGTTGAGCACCTCGGCCTGCCGGATGATCTCCGAGCGCACCGCGCGTTCGACGCTGCGCAGCGAGTTGACGTTCTTGGTCTCGCTGCGGGTGCCCCAGTCGTCGCCCGGCTTGTTCAGCGAGGTGTTGACGTCGCAGCGCAGCGAGCCCTGCTCCATGCGGACGTCGCTGACGCCGAGCGTGCGCAGGATGTCGCGCAGCGCGGTGACGTAGGCCTTGGCGACCTCTGGCGCGAGCGCTCCGGTACCCGGCACCGGCTTGGTGACGATCTCGACGAGCGGGATGCCCGCGCGGTTGTAGTCGACGAGCGAGTAGTCGGCGCCGTGGATGCGTCCCGACGTTCCGACGTGGGTGTTCTTGCCGGTGTCCTCCTCCAGGTGCACCCGCTCGATGCCGACGCGGAACACCTGGTCGCCGTAGGGGACGTCGAGGTAGCCCTCGACGCACAGCGGCTCGTCGTACTGCGAGGTCTGGAAGTTCTTCGGCATGTCCGGGTAGAAGTAGTTCTTGCGGGCGAAGCGGCACCACGGCGCGATCGAGCAGTTCAGCGCCAGGCCGATGCGGATCGTCGACTCGATCGCCTTCTCGTTGGCGACGGGCAGCGCGCCGGGCAGGCCGAGGCACACCGGGCAGGTGTGGGTGTTGGGCTCGGCGCCGAACTCGGTCGAGCAGCCGCAGAACATCTTCGACACCGTGCCGAGCTCGACGTGCGTCTCGAGGCCGAACACCGGCTCGTAGGTCGCCAGCGCGTCGTCGTACGTGCTCACGCGTGCACCTCCAGCGGAGCGCTGAGTCTCTCGGTGACCGACTCGAAGGTCGCGGCCACCCGGTAGCAGCGGTCGTCGGCCTGCGTCGGCGCCATGATCTGCAGCCCGACGGGCAGCCCTTCCGACAGCCCGCACGGCACCGAGATCGCCGGCACCCCGGCCAGTGACGCGGGCAGCGTGCAGAGGTCGTTGATGTACATGGCCATCGGGTCGGCGGCGCGCTCGCCGATGCCGAACGCGACGAACGGGCTCGTCGGCGAGACGAGCACGTCGGCGCGGGTGAAGGCCGCGGCGAAGTCGCGGGCGATCAGGGTGCGCACCTTCTGCGCCTGGCCGTAGTAGGCCTCGTAGTAGCCCGACGACAGCGCGTACGTGCCGATCATGATGCGGCGCTTCACCTCGGGCCCGAAGCCCTGCTCGCGGGTCAGCGACATGACGTCCTCGAGGGAGTTGACGCCGTCGTCACCCACCCGCAGGCCGTAACGGACGGCGTCGAAGCGGGCCAGGTTGGACGAGCACTCGCTCGGCGCGATCAGGTAGTACGCGGCCAGCGCGTACTCGAAGTGCGGGCAGCTGACCTCGACGACCTCGGCGCCCAGTCCGCTGAGTGTCTCGATCGCCGCGTCGTAGGAGGCCAGGACGCCCGGCTGGTACCCGTCGCCGGCCAGCTCGCGGACGACGCCGACGCGCACCCCCGCCAGTGAGCCCGACGCCGCCCCCTCGCGGGCCGCCGCCACGACCGGCGGGACGGGCGCGCTGATCGAGGTCGAGTCCGCGGCGTCGTGACCGCCGATGATCTCGTGCAGCAGCGCGGTGTCGAGCACCGTGCGACCGAACGGGCCGGCCTGGTCGAGCGAGGACGAGAACGCGATGAGGCCGTAGCGCGAGACGCCCCCGTACGTGGGCTTGTGCCCGACGATGCCGGTGACCGCCGCGGGCTGGCGGATCGAACCGCCGGTGTCGGTGCCGATCGACAGCGGCGCCTCGAACCCGGCCACCGCCGCCGACGAGCCGCCCGACG
>CAZZZE010000423.1:0-2797 GCA_964658365.1 uncultured Jatrophihabitantaceae bacterium | reverse complement strand
AGTAGTCGACGAGGTCCATCTTGTTGATGCACACGATGAGGTGCGGGATGCCCAGTAGCGAGGCCAGGAACGCGTGGCGGCGCGATTGCTCGAGCACGCCGTTGCGCGCATCGATGAGGATCAGGGCGACGTCGGCGGTCGACGCCCCGGTGACCATATTGCGGGTGTACTGGATGTGCCCCGGGGTGTCGGCGATGATGAACCGGCGCCGGGGGGTCGCGAAGTAGCGGTAGGCGACGTCGATGGTGATGCCCTGCTCACGCTCGGCGCGCAGGCCGTCGGTCAGCAGCGCGAGGTCGGGCGCTTCGTTGCCCCGCGACAGGCTGGTCTTCTCGACCGCCGAGAGTTGGTCTTCGAAGATGGCCTTCGAGTCGTACAGCAGCCGGCCGATCAGGGTGGACTTGCCGTCGTCGACGCTGCCCGCCGTGGCGAGTCTCAGCAGTTGCGACACTAGAAGTACCCCTCCTTCTTGCGGTCTTCCATCCCGGCCTCGCTGATGCGGTCGTCGGCGCGCGTCGCGCCGCGCTCGGTCAGCCGGGCCGCGGCGACCTCGGCCACTACCGCGCTCGCGTCGGAGGCACTCGACTCGACGCATCCCGTGCAGGTGGCGTCGCCGATCGTGCGGAAGCGCACCGTGGCCTGATACGGCGTCTCGCCCGGCTCGGGGGTGATGAAGCGGTTGACGGCCAGCAGCATGCCGTCGCGCTCGACCACCTCGCGCTGGTGGGCGTAGTACAGCTCGGGCAGGTCGATGCCCTCGGCGTCGATGTAGGACCAGATGTCGAGCTCGGTCCAGTTCGACAGCGGGAAGACCCGGATGTTCTCGCCCTTGCGGTGCCGGCCGTTGTACAGGCTCCAGAGCTCGGGACGCTGGTTGCGCGGGTCCCACTGGCCGAACTCGTCGCGGAAGCTGAACACCCGCTCCTTGGCCCGCGCCTTCTCCTCGTCGCGGCGTGCGCCGCCGAACACCGCGCCGAACTGGTTCTCGGTGATACCGCGCAGCAGCGTCACCGTCTGCAGCCGGTTGCGGGTGGCGCGCGGTCCGGTGTCCTCGACGGAGCGGCCGGCGTCGATGTCGTCCTGCACGCTGGCCACGATCAGGCGCAACCCGTACCTATCGACGGTGTGGTCGCGGAAGGCGATGACCTCGTCGAAGTTCTCGCCGGTGTCGATGTGCATCACCGGGAACGGCACCGGCGCCGGCCAGAAGGCCTTCACGGCCAGGTGCAGCATGACGACGGAGTCCTTGCCGCCGGAGAACAGCAGCGCCGGTTTCTCGATCGTCGCCGCGACCTCGCGGATGATCTGCACCGCTTCCGATTCGAGCCGGTCCAGGTGCGACAGCTCGTAGGACACAGTCATCAGCGCAAGATCTCCTCGTGGCACGGTCGGGCCGTCGTGGTCGGAACGCCCGAAACGGCGATGGTATTGCCTGGAGCTGGGTGACTTGCCGCCCGCCCGGCGCGGGTTCGCCGAGCGGGGCGGTGGGCACGCTGCACCAGTGACGAGCACAGACGAGCAGGCTCCGGCCCTGCAGGCACCGGTCGCGGCCAGCGGCGACGGCGCGGGTGAGAGCAGCGTCACGGTGCTGCTGGCACTGGGCGCAAACCTCGGCGTCGGGCTGCTCAAGCTCGCTGCCGGTCTGGTGACCGGCTCGGCGGCGCTGCTGTCCGAGGCCGCGCACTCGGCCGGCGACTGCACGACCGAGATCTTCCTGCTGGTGGCCCAGAAGCGTTCGCAGCGTCCGGCCGACCGCACGCACCCCTTCGGCTACGGCAAGGAGCGGTACTTCTGGTCCATGCTCGCCGCGGTCGCGATCTTCGTCTCCGGCGCCGCGTTCTCGATCTACCAGGGCGTCACCACGATCATCGACGGCGAGGAGTCGACGATGATCTGGATCAACTACCCGGTCCTGCTGTTCGCGGCGGTGCTCGAGGGCACGTCGCTGCGTCAGGCGGCCAAGCAGATGCAGGGCGAGACCAAGCGGCTGCGCCAGACGATGTTCCAGTACCTGCGCACCCCCCGTGACCCCACCGTCGAGAGCGTGCTGCTCGAGGACACCGCCGCGATCATCGGCCTGATCTTCGCCGGCATCGGCGTCGGGCTGCACCAGCTCACCGGCTCGGCCGTGTACGACGGCGCGGCGTCCATCGCCATCGGCCTGCTGCTGCTCACCGTGTCGGGCACGCTCGCGCGGGCCTGCAAGAACCTGCTCGTCGGCGTGCAGGCCGACCCGCGCTTCGTGCGCGAGATCGAGGCCTGGCTCGAGGAGCAGCCCGAGGTCGATGACGTCGTCGACCTGCTGACCATGCTCACCGGCACCGACAGCATCCTGCTCTGCGCTCGCGTCGACTTCATCGACGCCACCAGCGGCAGCGACCTCGAGCAGGCGTGCGTCCGCCTCGACCTCGAACTACGCGAGCGGTGGCCCTCGCTCGACGAGATCTTCATCCAACCCGCGCCCCGCAAGCACGCCGGGATGCGCGAGCGGGTGCAGCAGCGATACGGACGGGCCCTGGCCGACGAGTAACCGTCGGGCACCATGGAGCGGTGAGCACCGCCCGCGTCGAGAGCGACCTCGAGCAGCTGCTGGGACGCGTGCGGCGCGGCGGTGTGCTGGTGCTCAGCGGCGCGGGACTGTCCACCGAGTCCGGCATCCCGGACTACCGCGGCCCCACGGGTGCGCAGCGCACCAACACCCCGATGACCTACCAGGAGTTCGTCAACTCGCCCGCCGGCCGACAGCGCTACTGGGCGCGCAGCTTCCTCGGGTGGCGGCAGATGGCCGGGGCCCGGC
>CAZZZE010000422.1:0-2806 GCA_964658365.1 uncultured Jatrophihabitantaceae bacterium | reverse complement strand
TCGATCGCGGCCGCCGGGCTGTACCGCGGGACGTTCACCGAGGACATGTTCGACGAGGCCCAGGACGTCGAGCACAACCCGTACTACAAGACCAAGCACGAGTCCGAAGGTGTCGTGCGACGCGAGTCCCCGGTGCCGTGGCGCATCTACCGGCCCGGCGCGGTCGTCGGCAGTTCCGAGACCGGCGAGATCGACAAGATCGACGGCCCGTACTACTTCTTCCGGGCCATCCAGCGGCTGCGCGGCGTGAGCCCGTCCTGGCTGCGCGGCATCGGCGTCGAAGGCGGCGAGATCAACCTCGTCCCCGTCGACTACGTCGCCAATGCGATGGACTACATCGCCCACCAGCCCGACCTCGACGGGCAGGCGTTCCACCTGACCGACCCCGAGGCGTTGACCGTCGGCGGGCTGCTCAAGGCGCTGACGAAGGCGGCGAAGGCGCCACAGCCGTCGCTGAACGTCGACGCCCGGATGATGGACCTGCTGCCCGCGCGGCTGACCAGGACACTGACGAATCTGCCCGGCGCCAAGCAGCTCACCGACCTGGCCCTGGCCGAGCTGGGCATCCCGCGCGAGATGTTCGCCTACCTCACCTACCCGACGCACTTCGACTCGACCAGGACGCAGGCCGTGCTCGCCGGCTCCGGCATCGAGGTGCCGCCGTTCTCGATGTATGCCCAGCATCTCTGGGAGTACTGGGAGCGGACGTACAGCCCCGACCGCCGCAAGGACAAGCAGCTCGCTCGCGCCATCAAGGGCAAGACGGTGATGATCACCGGCGCGTCGTCGGGCATCGGCCGGGCCACCGCGCTGCGGGTCGGTGCGGCCGGCGGGCGAGTCATTCTCGTCGCGCGGGGCGTCGAGAAGCTGGAGCAGACGCGGCAGGAGATCGCCGATCTCGGGGGCACCGCGTTCGTGCACCGCTGCGACCTGGCCGACCTCAGCGACATCGAGCGGATGGCCAAGGAGGTGCTCCAGGAGCACGGCCGCGTCGACGTCCTCGTCAACAACGCGGGCCGCTCGATCCGCCGCTCGATCGCGCTGTCCTACGACCGGATGCACGACTTCGAACGCACGATGCAGCTGAACTACTTCGGGCCGGTGCGGCTGATCCTGTCGCTGCTGCCCGGCATGCGCCAGACCGCGCCGGACGGCCGCAAGGGCGGGCACATCATCAACGTCAGCTCGATCGGCGTGCAGACCAACATCCCGCGCTTCTCGGCCTACGTCGCCTCGAAGGCCGCGCTCGACGCGTTCTCGCGCTGCATCGCCTCCGAGGTCGTCGACGACGGCGTGCACCTGACGACGATCCACATGCCGCTCGTGCGCACACCGATGATCGCGCCCACCAAGATGTATGACCGCTTCCCGACGATGACGCCGCCCGAGGCCGCCGACATGATCTGCAAGGCGATGATCCGCAAGCCCAAGAAGGTCGGCACCACGCTCGGCAACGCGGGGGAGCTGGCTTACCAGGTCGCCCCGCGCGGCGTCGACGTCGTCCTGAACGCGGGCTACAAGTTGTTCCCCGATTCGCATGCCGCCCGCGGCAGTGGCGGTTCCAAGTCCGACCAACCGTCCACCGAGAGCGTCGCGTTCGCCCACATCCTGCGCGGGGTGCACTGGTAGCGGCCGTCTCGTGGTCGAGGGGCGCCTCGACCACGGTTCGTCCGTGGTTCGGTGCGCTGCGCCGGCCAGATCCGTGACCTCTATCGTCACCCGGGTACAACCGTCGCCTGAGCACAGCATCCGAGGGAGACTGCATGAGCCACAGCATGGACGACCGGGAACGCGCGGAGGACCGCACGTCGGACTACGTCCCGCTGGACGAGCAGCCTCCCGCTCCCCGCAGCGCGGACGCCTGGTCGGGCACCGAGATGCACTACGGGTCGAGCACCGGCGAGCAGCCCGCCTACCGGCCCGACCCGCTGACCGACCCGTTGCCCGCCCCGCCGAGCGCTCCGCCGAACCCCCCGACTGCTGCGAGCCCGCCGAGCCCTCCGAATCCGCCGGGCACGTGGCAGCCGGTCTGGGACCAGCCCCGCCCTCCGGCCGTGCAGCAACCCGGGCAGGTGCAGCTGCCCCCGGACCCGGGACCCCAGCACTACGCCTCCGGGTACGCACCGGTCGGCCCGCCGGCCGTCCCCCACGCCGGCCCGCCGGCGGTCCCGCCGGCCGCCCTGCCCCCCGTCGTCCTGGCGCCCAGGCCTGAGGACCTGCTCGTCCCCAACCAGTCGCCGATCAGCAGCGAGCCGGCGAGTTGGGGGTGGCGTGGCCGGTTGCACCGCGCGAGCGGCGGCCTGGTCAAACCTAAGGCCGCTCCGGCCGAGCTGCAGATCCGGCAGGCCATCCACGACATCCAGCGCAGTTACTCCCGGCCGATGACGGTCGTCGTCGTGCAGCCCAAGGGCGGCGCCGGCAAGACCCCGACGACGATCTGCCTCGCTGCAGCGTTCGGTGCCAACCGCGGCGGCTACGTCGTCGGCTGGGACGACAACGAGACGCGCGGCACGCTCGCCGTCCGGGTCACCAACCCCGACGACAAGAACGCCACCGTCTGGGACCTGCTCAGCGACCTCGCCGCCTTCGAGCGTTTCGACGCGCGGGTCGGCGACCTCAGCCACTACGTGCGCTCGCAGCCCGACGCGCACTTCGACGCCCTCGTCAGCGACGACAACCCCGGCAACATGTCGCAGATCGGCGAGGACGAGTACCAGCGTCTGCACAAGGTGCTGCAGCGCTTCTACCGGATGATCGTCGTCGACACCGGCAACAACGTCCGCTCGCCGAACTGGCAGGCCGCGGT
>CAZZZE010000421.1:0-2809 GCA_964658365.1 uncultured Jatrophihabitantaceae bacterium | reverse complement strand
GCGGGCGATGTCCTTCTTGGCGAGGTCGGCGCCGTAGAGCAGCTGGCTCTTCTTGTAGATCGGCGTCTCGGGGGTGTTGAGGTACTTGGCCTCGATCCGGTCGTCGTCGAAGATCCGGCGGGCACCGAAGCCGACGACCTCGCCGCCGACATCGCGGATCGGCCACAGCAGGCGCCGGTGGAAACGATCGATGTGCCCGCCCCGGCCGCCCTCGCGCGACAGCCCGGCCAGGGTCAGCTCGGCCGCGGTGAACCCGCGGGCCAGCAGGTGGCGGGTGAGCGCGTCCCACCCCGACGGCGCGAACCCGCAGCCGAAGCGCGCCGCGGCGATCGAGTCGAAGCCGCGGCTCTTGAGGAACTGCCGGGCCGGCTCGGCCTCGGGGCTGGTCAGCTGCTCGCGGTAGTAGTCGGCCGCGGCGGCGTGCGCCTCGAGCAGGCGCGTGCGCTGACCGTGCGAGCGCCCGGGGCCCGGCCCCGAGCCCTCGACGTAGCGCAGCTGCACGCCGGCGCGGGCGGCCAGCTTCTCGACGGCCTCGCTGAAACCGATGTGCTCGATGTCCTGGACGAACTTGATGACGTCGCCCCCGGCCTCGCAGCCGAAGCAGTAAAACATCCCGCGCGCCGGGGTGACGTTGAACGACGGCGACTTCTCGTCGTGGAACGGGCAGATGCCCTTGAGGTTGCCGGCGCCGGCGCTGCGCAGCTGCACGTGCTCGCCGATGACGTCGTCGATCGGGGACCGCTCGCGGACGGCGGCGATGTCCTCGTCCCGAATCCGCCCTGCCACGTCGAGAAGTCTAGGCCGCGAAGCGCGGTGGACCGCACCGGCACAATGGAGGTGTGCACACCGCCGTCGACGTCCACGACCTGGTCAAGCGCTACCCCAAAAGCCGCACCAACGCCGTGGACGGGTTGACGTTCGCGGTGAGCGCCGGCGAGGTGTTCGGCCTGCTCGGCCCGAACGGCGCGGGCAAGTCCACCGCGATCGGCATCCTCACCACCCGCGTCGTCGCCACCTCCGGTTCGGCGGCGGTCAGCGGGGTCGACGTCCTGCACGACCCGGTGACCGCGCGGGCGCTGCTGGCCGTCGTCCCGCAGCGGGTCAACCTCGACCGCCAACTCACCGCCCGGCAGAACCTGATCTTCCACGCCGCGTATCACGGGGTGGCCAAGCGCGAACGCGACCAGCGCGCCGACGAGCTGCTCGACCAGTTCGGGCTCGCCGACCGCGGCGGCGACAAGGTCGACCGGTTCTCCGGCGGCCAGTCGCAGCGGCTGATGATCGCCCGCGCGCTCATGCACCGCCCCGACGTCCTGTTCCTCGACGAGCCGTCGACCGGCCTGGACCCGCAGGCCCGATTGTTCGTCTGGGACCGCGTCCGCGACCTGCAGCGCGACGGCGTCACGGTCATCCTCACCACCCACGACATGGACGAGGCGACCGAGCTGTGCGACCGCGTCGGCATCGTCGACCACGGCAAGCTGCTGGCCCTCGACACCCCGGAGGAACTGACGCGCAGCCTGCCGGGCAGCGCGACCATCGACGTCACGCTGGCCGAGCCGGTGTCCGCCACCGCTGGCCTGCTCGACGAGCTCGGGCGGCTGCCCGGCGTCGAACGGGTCGAGACCGCCGATCCGACGGCGCCGCGGCTCTACCTCGACTGCGAGCCGGCGAAGCTCGTCGCCGAGGTCGTCGGCGCCGTCAACCGCTCGGGCGCCACCCTCACCGACCTGTCCTTCGGGCGCTCCAGCCTCGAGGACGTCTTCATCTCCCTCACCGGACGGGGCCTGCGATGAGCACCATTTCGCCCACGACGCGCCGCCCCGGCACAGGCCGCGCGTTCGTCGCCGTGCTCGGCCGAGACCTCTTCGTCACGGGCCGCGAACTGCCCGTGTTCCTGGCTCAGGTACTGCTGCAACCGCTGTTCCTGCTCTTCGTGTTCGGCAAGGTGCTCAACGAGATCGGCGCAGCGACCTCGGGGTACTCGACGCTGCTGTTCCCCGGCGTCGTCGCGCTCACCACGGTGCTGACGGGCCTGCAGGGCACGGCATTGCCGCTCGTGCTCGACTTCTCGTTCAGCCGCGAGATCGAGGACCGGCTGCTCGCACCGTTGCCGGTCATGGCGGTCGCGCTCGAGAAGATGCTCTTCGCGACGATCCGCTCGATCGTGGCTGCGGCGGTCATGTTCCCGCTCGGCTACTGGATCCTCGGGTCGCTGTCGATCCCGGCCGGCGGGGTCGCGCTGCTGCTGATCACTATCGTGGTCGGCTCGGTGCTCGGCTCGGCGATCGGGATGACGCTCGGCACCTTCGTGCCGCCGACCCGCATCAACATCATGTTCGCGCTGATCCTGACCCCGCTGATCTTCACCGGGTGCACCCAGTACCCGTGGCCCTCGCTGTCCGGCCTGCGCTGGTTCCAGGTGCTGACGCTGGTCAACCCGCTCACCTACGTCAGCGAGACCATGCGCGGCGCCATCGTGCCGCACGGCTCGCACATGAGCGCGGCGATCACCGTGCCGGTGATGCTCGCTGCGACCGCCCTGTTCGTGGTGCTCGGGATGATCGGCTTCCGCCGCCGCGCCATCGACTGACCGTCTCCGTCGCGGGCTGCGACACAGCACCCGCCCGTCCAGGTGATCAAGAGCAAGAAACGCTCGCCCTGGCAGGCATGTCGCGCTCTTGATCACAAGAGAGGCGGTGCCGAACGGGCCGGTGGGCACTCGAGCAGCTCAGCTGCGCCACCCTGCCTCGCCTCCCACGTGATCAAGAGCGCGAAACGCGTGCCCTGGCACGCATATCGCGCTCTT
>CAZZZE010000420.1:0-2813 GCA_964658365.1 uncultured Jatrophihabitantaceae bacterium | reverse complement strand
TGGCGCGCGGCTATCTCGATCGCCCCGAGCTGACCGCGCAGCGCTTCCTGCCCGATCCCTTCGCGCGCGAGGCCGGCGATGGCGCCGCCCGGATGTACCGCACCGGCGACCTGGGCCGCTATCGCCCCGACGGCGCGATCGAGTTCCTGGGGCGCAACGACGACCAGGTCAAGATCCGCGGCTTCCGCATCGAGCCGGGCGAGATCGAGGCCACGCTCGCCCGCCATGCCGGCGTGCGCGAGGCCGTGGTCGTCGCCCGCACCGCCGCTGCCGGCGACAGGCGCCTCGTCGCCTATGTCGTGGTGGCGCAGGACGCCAGCCCGGATGATGCCGCACACGACGAGGCCGAACTGGCCGCCGACCTGCGCGCGCATCTGCGCGCCAGCCTGCCCGAGCACATGGTCCCCGCCGCCTTCGTGATGCTCGACGCGCTGCCGCTCACCGCCAACGGCAAGATCGACCGCAAGGCCCTCCCCGAGCCGGGCACCGGCGTGCTCGACCGGCGCGAGCATGTCCCCCCGCGCGGGGCTTGCGAAGTCGCCATCGCCGCCGTCTGGGCGCAACTGCTCGGGCTCGAGGCGGTCGGGCGCGAGGACAACTTCTTCGCGCTGGGCGGCCATTCGCTGCTCGCGGTCAGCGTCATCGAGCGCCTGCGCCGCGCCGGCTGGCCGGTCGCGGTGCGCGCCCTGTTCCTCGAGCCGACGCTGGCCGGGCTGGCCGCGACCATCGCGCTCGACATGGCCGGCACCGACGCGGGCGGTCCCGGCCCGGATATCGTCGTCCCGGCCAATGCCATCCCCGCAAACTGCCGCGCCATCACCCCGGCGATGCTGCCGCTGGTCGCGCTCGACCAGGCCCAGATCGACCGGATCGCGGCGGCAACGCCCGGCGGCGCGGCCAATGTCCAGGACATCTACCCGCTCTCGCCGCTCCAGGAAGGCATCCTGTTCCATCACCTGCTGGCCAGCCAGGGCGATCCCTACCTGTTGTCCGGCCTCGTCGCCTTTGCCACCCGCGAGCATCTCGACGCCTATGCCGATGCCATGCAGCGCGTGATCGCGCGCCACGACATCCTGCGCACCGCCGTGCTGTGGGAAGGTCTCGACGAGCCGGTCCAGGTGGTCTGGCGCCATGCCCCGCTGCTGGTCGAGGACGCCGGGTTCGCGTCGGATACCGATGCCGACACCGATGCCGGCGGCGATATCGCCGCGCGGCTGCGCGCGCGCTGCGATCCGGCGCACTACCGGCTCGATGTCCGCCAGGCCCCGCTGCTGCGGCTGGTCGTCGCCCATGACCCGGCCAACGACCGCTGGCTGGCGCTGCAGCTGTTCCATCACCTGGTCATGGATCACACCACCCTGGAACGCCTCCAGCACGAGACCGCACTCCACTTGCGCGGCCGCGCCGACCTGCTGGGGCAACCCGTGCCGTTCCGCAACTTCGTGGCCGAGGCACGCCTGGGGGTGCCGGCCGGCGAACACGACGCCTACTTCACCGCGCTGCTCGGCGACATCGACGAGCCTACCGCCCCCTTCGGCCTGGCCGACAGCCACGGCGACGGCAGCGCTGTCGCCGAAGCCCATGCCGGCCTCGCGCCCGATCTCGCCCGGCGGCTGCGCGCCCGGGCCCGCGCGCTGGGGGTGACCCCGGCCAGCCTGTGCCATCTCGCCTTCGCGCAGGTCCTCGCCCGCGTCTCGGGCCGCCAGGACGTGGTGTTCGGCACCGTCCTGTTCGGGCGCATGGCCGGCGGCGCGGGCATCGACGCCGCGCTCGGCCTGTTCATCAATACCCTGCCGGTGCGCATCGCCATCGGCAACGGCGGCGCCCTCGACGAAGCGCGCGCCACCCATGGCCAGCTGGCGCGGCTGCTGCGCCACGAACACGCCTCGCTGGTCCGCGCCCAGCGCTGCAGCGGCGTGGCCGCGCCCGCCCCGCTGTTCACCGCGCTGCTCAACTATCGCCATATCGCCGCTGCCCAGGACGACCAAGACCAGGCCGGTCCCGGGCAGGCCGCCGCGCCCGATCCCTTTGCCGGCATCACCTTCCTGGCCGGGCAGGAACGCACCAACTATCCCTTCGTGCTCTCGGTCAACGACATGGGAGACGGCTTCTCGTTTACAGCGCAGGTCGACGGCATCGATCCCATGCGCGTCTGCACCTACATGCAATGCGCCCTGGCAAGCCTGGTCGCGGCGCTCGAGCACGACCCCCGCGCCCCGCTCGCCGGCCTCGACATCCTGCCGCAGGCCGAGCGCCGCCAGTTGCTCCACGACTGGAACGCCACCGCCAGGACCTATCCGCGCGAGACCTGCGTGCACGAGCTGTTCGCCGCGCAGGCCGCCCGCACGCCGCACGCGCTCGCGCTCGCCTGGCAGGACGAGGGACAGGACCACACCGTCAGCTATGCGCAGCTCGAGGCCCGCGCCAACCGGCTCGCTCACCACCTCGTCGCGCGCGGCGTCGGGCCCGAGACCCTGGTCGGCCTGTGCCTGGAACGCTCGCCCGAGCTGATCGTGGCCATGCTCGGCGTGCTCAAGGCCGGCGGCGCCTACCTGCCGCTCGATCCCGCCTATCCCGCCGAACGCCTCGCCTTCATCCTCCACGATGCCGCCGCAACCCTGCTGCTCACCCAGCACTCGCTCACCGACCGCCTGCCCGCCCTTGCCGGCACCATCCGCCTCGACAGCGACGCTGCCGCCATCGCCGCCCGGCCCGACACCGCGCCACCGCCCACCCCCTCGCACCCCGCGCCAACCCCCGACAGCCTCGCCTATGTCATCTATACCTCAGGCTCCACCGGACGGCCCAAGGGC
>CAZZZE010000419.1:0-2829 GCA_964658365.1 uncultured Jatrophihabitantaceae bacterium | reverse complement strand
GGTGAGCTCGGGGCGATCGCCGTCACCGAGCTCGTCGACCCGACCCGGCCCGGACCCCCTGCGCAGCGGGCGATCGAGCAACGAACTCATGTCAGCGACGGTAGTGCACGCGCTCAGCTGGCGCCGCGACCCGTGCGCTGCTGCAGGCGGTCGATCAGCTCGCTGGCCGCGGCCTTGCTGAGGCCGTCGGGGACGTCCTCACCGGCCTCCTGCGCGAGGGTGGACAGGTAGGACTGCTGCGGGCCGGTCATCGGTTCGTCGCCGGTGACCCACTGGTCGGTGGGCTTCTCGGCCTGCGGGGTGACGTCGTCGGGCGTGGCCATGGCGGTCTCCAATCGAATTGGTGTTCGAAAGGTTCGTGCCCGATCGGGAGCCGGCGCTAACCGCTCAGGCGATCGAGACCGACGGCTCGCCCGGCAGGACGCCCTCGCTCGTCATCTCCGAGGCCATCCGCAGGGCCTCCTCGATCAGCGTCTCGACGATCTGGGACTCCGGCACCGTCTTGATCACCTCGCCGCGGACGAAGATCTGGCCCTTGCCGTTGCCCGAGGCCACGCCGAGATCGGCCTCGCGGGCCTCCCCCGGCCCGTTGACGACGCAGCCCATGACAGCCACCCGCAGCGGCACCTCGATGCCCTCGAGCCCGGCGGTGACCTTGTCGGCCAGGGTGTAGACGTCGACCTGGGCACGCCCGCACGAGGGGCACGACACGATCTCGAGCCGACGCTGGCGCAGGTTCAGGGACTCCAGGATCGCGAGCCCGACCTTGACCTCCTCGACCGGCGGCGCCGAGAGCGACACGCGGATCGTGTCGCCGATGCCTCGGCTCAGCAGCGCGCCGAACGCGACCGAGGACTTGATGGTGCCCTGGAACTGTGGCCCGGCCTCGGTGACGCCGAGGTGCAGCGGGTAGTCGCAGGCCTGGGCCAGCAGCTCGTAGGCGCGCACCATGACCACCGGGTCGTTGTGCTTGACCGAGATCTTGAAGTCGCGGAACCCGTGCTCCTCGAACAGTGCGGCCTCGTTCATGGCCGATTCGACGAGCGCCTCGGGCGTGGCCTTGCCGTACTTGGCCAGCAGCCGCTTGTCGAGGGAACCGGCGTTGACGCCGATGCGCAGCGACACCCCGGCGTCGGCGGCCGCCTTCGCGATCTCGCCGACCTTGTCGTCGAAGGCCTTGATGTTGCCCGGGTTGACCCGCACCGCGGCGCAGCCGGCGTCGATGGCCGCGAAGACGTACTTGGGCTGGAAGTGGATGTCGGCGATGACCGGGATCTGCGACTTGCGCGCGATCGCGGGCAGCGCGTCGGCGTCGTCCTGCGAGGGCACCGCGACCCGGACGATGTCGCAGCCCGAGGCCGTGAGCTCGGCGATCTGCTGCAGCGTGGAGTTGATGTCGGCGGTCAGCGTCGTGCACATCGACTGCACCGAGACCGGGGCGTCGCCACCGACGGCGACGGAGCCGACCTGGATCTTGCGGGACGCGCGGCGCGGCGCGAGCACCGGCGGCGGGGACGTAGGCATGCCGAGGGAGACGCTCATGCCTCCATCATCCTCCTGTCAGGCTGATGGGCTTGACGATGTCGGCGTACAGCGTGAGCAAGGTCAGCAGCACAAGCACCGACGCGACGGCGTACATCACCGGAACCATCTGCGCGGTGTCGACGAAGATCGCCGGTCTGGGCAGCGGCCGGCCGTCCGGACCCAGCGGCGCGGGCCGTCCGCGGGCGCGCAACCGGGCCCGGCCGCGCTTGCCCGCCTCGACGAGCGCGCCGGCCACGTGCCCGCCGTCCAGGGGCAGCAACGGCAGCAGGTTGAACAGGAAGAGCAACAGGTTGACGCTCGCCAGCAGGCTGATCAGCGTGTAGATCTTCGACTTCAGCGTGAACGCGGGATCGCTGGCCAGGTCGCCGGAGATCCGGCTGATGCCGACGACGCCGACGGCGCCCTCGGGATCGCGCTTCTTGCCTTCGAACACCGTCTGCCACAGGCTGTGCAGCTTGCTGGGGTAGTTGCCCAGGGCGTCGATGCCGAGCTTGAGCTGGCTGCCGATCTTGGCCGGCACGCCGGTGACGCCGACGGAGGCGAAGTAGGACTTCTCGTACGGCGAGAGGCCGAGGAAGCCCGCGGTCTCGGCCGGCTTGGCGGTGCCGTTCGGGTAGAAGGTGTTCTTGATCGGGGTGACGCTCAGCGTCAGGCGCGTGCCGGCGCGCTCCACGACGAGCGAGAGCGCCTTGCCCGCCGAGCGCTGGATGATCGGGGTGAGCTTCGACCACGACGTGATGGCGCGGCCGTTGACCGACAGCAGTTTGTCGCCGACCTTGAGGCTCTTCGAGGCCGGGGTCGCCGGGGCGCCCGCGGGGCAGGTGTTCGTCTTGGCGGCGGAGGAGTTCGCGGACACGACGCACTTGCTGATCGAGCCCACCGTCGTCGTCGTCTTCGTGGTCGGTGAGCCCATGGCCAGCAGCAGAAAGAGCGTCAGGACGAGGTAAATGAGCAGGTTCATGACCGGCCCGCCGGTCATCACGATCACCTTCTTGCCAGGCGTCAGCCGGTAGAACTGGCGGTGCGCGTCCTGCTCGTCGACCTCGGCACGGCTGACCTGACGGAAGTCCTCGATCGCCGTCGCCATGCGCCGCGGCCAGCGCGAGCGCGAGCCGTCGGCACGGGGCGGGACCATCCCGATCATCCGGATGTAACCGCCGAGCGGGACGCCCTTGACGCCGTACTCGGTGTCGCCGACCTTCTTCGACCACAGCGTCGGCCCGAAGCCGACCATGTACTGGGTGACCTTCACGCCGAACTTCTTGGCCGGCACCATGTGCCCGA
>CAZZZE010000418.1:0-2861 GCA_964658365.1 uncultured Jatrophihabitantaceae bacterium | reverse complement strand
CGCGAGCAGGGCGGGGCCGGCGGGCATCCGGGTGGGCTCGCCGAAGAAGTCGACCGGGATGCCGCGCCGCGACAGGTCGCGGTCGGCCAGCAGGCACACGACGCGGTTCTGGGCCAGCCGCTCGGTCAGGACCTCCATGGGCGGCCGCTCGCCCCCCGTCAACGCCAGCACCTCCATGCCCAGGCTCTCGCGGTAGGCGACGAACCGGTCGAACAGCGACTCTGGCTTGAGCCGCTCGGCCACGGTGGTGAACGACCCGTGCCGGGCCACCAGCCAGACGGCGGAGGCCTCCCAGTTGCCCGAGTGCGGCAGCGCCAGGATCAGGCCCCGCCCGGCGGCCAGGCCGTCATCGATGTGTTCGCCGCCGGTCATGTTGGCATCGAGCTGCGCGGCGACGTCGTCGAGGTCCATGCCCGAGAGCCGGAACGTCTCGAGCCAGTAGCGGGCGTACGAGCGCAGGGCGTCGCCCACCAGCGCGTCCATCCGCTGCTCGGAGAGCTCCGGACCGACCACGCGGCGCAAGTTGCGGCGCAGCTGCTGGGTGCCCGCGCCGTTGCGCACGGCCGCGGCGTCGGCGGCGGCGGCGAAGGCCCGGCGGGCCAGTGGCCGCGGCAGCGATTTCACCGCACCCCAGCCGGCCGCGTAGCCGAGGTCGACAGCGCGGTCGCGTGCGCGGTCAAGCATCAGACGTCCGCCGTCTCCTGCGGCTCGGCAGCCCTGGCCCTCGACTGCCGCCACGCCGTGGCGAAGCGCTGGTAGACGGTGATCGTCGACGCGGCAACCAGCAGCCACAACGCCACCGCCAGCACGTAGGGCACGTGGTAGCCGGGGAAGTCGCTCAGACCCGTGCCGACCAGGACGATGATCAGCCGCTCGGCGCGCTCGGCGATGCCCACCGTGGCGGTCAGCCCGGCCGCCTCGGCGCGCGCGCGGATGTAGGACGTCAGCGACCCGAGCACCAGGCACAGCAGCGCGGCCAGCAGGATCCAGCGCTGCCCGTGCCGGGCGTAGTACCACGCGACGCTGCCGAACACGGCGGCGTCGGCCACCCGGTCGCAGGAGGAGTCCAGGACGGCGCCGAACAGCGACGTCGTGCCCCCGGCGCGGGCCACGACGCCGTCGACGAGGTCGAGCATCACGAAGAACCAGATGAGCAGCGTCCCGTAGAAGAACCAGCCCTGCGGGAAGAACACCAGCGCGCTGGCCACCGCCCCGACCGTGCCGACGACCGTGATGGTGTCGGGGGTGACGCCGGCGGCCACCAGCTTGTCGGCCAGCGGGGTGACGGCGCGGGTGAAGAAGCCGCGCGCGTGGATGTTGAGCACGGCGCTACTGCTTCGGGAACTTCAGCTTGGTGATGTCCGGCAGGTTCAGGTTCGGGTCCTGCCCCATGCCGGGTGGCAGCTGCGGCATGCCTCCCGGGAACCCGCCGGGCGGGAAACCGGCCGGCAGCCGCGACTGCGTCGGACCGCCCGAGCGGCCACGACCCTTGTTCTGCTTGGCCTTGCGCTTGTTCTTCGACGACTTGGTAGCACTGCGGCGCGCTCCGCCAGGCATCATGCCGCCCATCTGCGTCATCATCTTGCGGGCCTCGAAGAAGCGATCGACGAGCTGGTTGACGTCGCTGACCTTCACCCCCGAGCCGTTGGCGATACGCAGCCGCCGTGAACCGTTGATGATCTTCGGGTTCTCACGCTCGAGCGGGGTCATGCCGCGGATGATCGCCGCCGTGCGGTCGAGGTCCTTGTCGTCGACGTTGGCCAGGGCCTCCTTGATGTTGCCCATGCCGGGCATCATCCCGAGCAGGTTGCCGATCGGGCCCATGCGCCGGATCGCCTGCAGCTGCTCGAGGAAGTCCTCGAGGGTGAACTGGTTGCCGGCGGCGAGCTTGGCCGCCATGGCCTCGGCTTCGTCCTCGTCGAAGTGCTTCTGCGCCTGCTCGATCAGGGTGAGCATGTCGCCCATGCCGAGGATGCGCGAGGCCATCCGGTCGGGGTGGAAGACGTCGAAGTCCTCGAGCTTCTCGCCGTTGGACGCGAACATGATCGGCTGGCCGGTGATCTCGCGGACGCTCAGGGCGGCACCGCCGCGGGCGTCGCCGTCGAGCTTGGTGAGCACGACGCCGGTGAACCCGACGCCGTCCTGGAAGGCCTGCGCGGTGTTCACGGCGTCCTGGCCGACCATCGCGTCGACGACGAACAGGATCTCCTGCGGCTCGACGGCGTCCCGGATGTCGGCGGCCTGCTGCATCATCTCGGCGTCGATGCCCAGGCGACCGGCGGTGTCGACGACCACCATGTCGTGCTGGGCGCGGCGGGCGAAGTCGATCGAGTCGCGCGCGACCTGCACCGGGTCGCCGCTGTGCCCATCCGCCGGTCGCGAGCTCCCGCCGCCGACGTTGCCCGGCTCGGGCGCAAAGACAGCAACGCCGGCCCGCTCGCCGACGATCGTCAGCTGGTTCACCGCGTTCGGGCGCTGCAGGTCGCACGCCACGAGCAACGGCGTGTGGCCCTGAGCCTTGAGCCAGTGCGCCAGCTTGCCGGCCAGCGTGGTCTTACCGGCGCCCTGCAGGCCGGCGAGCATGATCACCGTCGGCGGCTGCTTGGCGAACTGCAGCCGACGGGTCTCGCCACCGAGGATGCCGATCAGTTCCTCGTTGACGATCGAGATGACCTGCTGCGCCGGGTTCAGCGCGCGGGAGACGTCCTCGCCCCGGGCGCGCTCCTTGACGCGGTTGACGAACTGCCGCACCACCGACAGCGCGACGTCGGCCTCGAGCAGGGCGATGCGGATCTCGCGCGCGGTCGCGTCGATGTCGGCCTCGGACAGCCGGCCCTTGCCCCGCAGGTTCGTGAAGACCG
>CAZZZE010000417.1:0-2864 GCA_964658365.1 uncultured Jatrophihabitantaceae bacterium | reverse complement strand
CCGCTCGGCGATCATGCTCAGCGGGTCGGGGTGATACGTGGTGGTCAGTGCACGGACGATCTCGGTGCCGCCGGACAGCCATCGCTCGCGACGCCGGTTCGCCTCCACCGTGCGGGAGCGCTCGACGATCGCGCCGATGCCTGCGGCGACGACGTGCACGGTCGACTCCGGGTCCGACAGGTCCGAGTCGTCAGCCGGGCCCATCGTGTGCACCATGCCGACCGCCCGTCCGCGCAGCAGCAACGGGGCGCTCAACCGGGTCGTTGCCACGTCGTCGGGACCCTGCTGCGTGACGCCGCTCGGGAGGTCGGCCGTGCTGTGCGGGCCGGTGATCTCGGCGCGCGCCGCGCCCTCGTCGCCGGCGAGGACGACGACCTCGGGACGTCCGTCGGCCGCCCACAGGACGATGGCGGTCCAGCGGCAGCCCAGAGCCTGGAGCAGGTCGTCGGCGACAACCGCCAGCACCTCGGTCAGCGGACGGCTCTCGGCGGCGCGCACCGACGCTTCCAGAGCAGCCCGCAGGGCGGCATCGGCTGCTGACTTGTCGTCGGACACGTCTCTCACAAACTGGTCTACGGCCCGGATCCACGCTCGGACTAAAGAATGTAGCGGATACCTAGCTCCTCTCGGCGCGATCACGCACGTGATCACCGGACCGCCCCAGCTGCCTCAGCACCGCACCGGCCGCCCGGTGACCGGACGCGAGCGCACCTTGCTGCGAGGCCGTGTCGCGATGATCGCCGGCGACGTACAGCCCGTCACGCAGGTGCACCGCCTTGCGCAACGGGGTGCCGGGCGGCATCGCCGGCAGGGCGTGCGGGATGGCGTAGGTGGTCACGTGCTCCCACTCCCCCGCATCGACGCCGTACACCAGGCCGGCCTGCGCACGGACCCGTCGCTCCATCGCGGCAGAGGAGTCGGTGCCGAGCACGCTCGACGCGATCAGGGCGCGGCCGGGTGCGTAACCCGGGGCGACGTCGGTCAGGACCGCGGTGTTGACCACGGGCCCGCGCCGGTCGCCGTCGAGGTGCAGCAGGCGCCGCTGCGCCGGCGAACTCGACGCGAGGTGGTAGAAGGTCGTCAACGCGTTCATCGCCGGGGCCGGCAGGCCGGTGAGCCCGGCCGCGGCGATCGGGTCGGCCGCAACGATCACCGCCCGGGCGTGGTACTCACCCGCGGCGCAGCGGACGATGCCCGGCTCGACGGAGGTCACCGCGGAGTTCAGCCGGACGGTGCCGGGCGGCAGCGCGCTTGCGAGCTGATCGGGGATCGCCTGCATCCCCGTGGCCGGGACGCCTGGCGTGCCACGCACGAAGGATCGGATGAGCAGCTCGGCGAAGCGGCGCGAGGTGCGCAGCTCGTCCTCCCCCAGCACTCCGGCCAGGAACGGGCGCACGACCGATTCGACGAGCGGACCGTCGAGCCCGCGCCGGCTCAGCTCGTCGGCGAGGCTGCGGTCGGCGCCGGCCTTGATCCGCCGCGCCGGGCCGAACCCGACGGTCGCCGCCCAGCGCAGGAACCCCGCCTTGGCCCGCAGCGAACCGACCGGCAGGCGCAGGTCGGCAGGCAGGTCGCGGGGCGAGCGCAGCGGATCGGCGACCACGAAACGGCCGGCGCCGCGGCCGACGACCGCCCCGGCCTGGAACATGCGCAGGTCCAGGGCGGCGAGGTCGAGATCCGAGCGCGCGCGGGGGTAGCAGGGATTCAACAACTGGAAGCCGCGGTCGAGCAGCAGGCCGTCGACGGTGTCGGTTCGCACCCGGCCGCCGACGGCATCCGAGGCCTCGAGCACGACCACCGACAGGCCCGCACGGTGCAACCGGCGTGCGGCGTTCAGTCCCGCAAGACCCGCGCCGACCACGACCACGTCGTATGCCTGCGCCACGGTGCGACGCTACCGCCCGCCCACGGTCACCCGCTCAGCCCGGCCAGGTAGGCACGCCATCCGCCGAAGCGGGTGATGTCGTCGGCAGGGTCGAAGCCCGCGGCGGAGGGCGCGCAGGCGGTGAAGCCGGTGACCGTGCTGCCGTCGTCCAGTTGCACGTCGCCGAGGGCCAGGGGGGCGGCCACGGTGGTCAGCAGCCGACCGAGGCCCTGGTGCGCGACGTCCCAGAGCTCGAGTTCGACGCCGTCGTCCGGGCCGTCGGCGCGGACCAGCCCGGGTCGTGGGAACGGCCCGCTCACGCGGTACATGCGGTAACCGGCGGCGGTGCGCACCCTCGAGTGCAGTCGCCCGCCGGCCTCGACGAGGTCGACGTTGCGCGGCTGCCCGGTGAGGTGCGCACCGGCGACCGCGAGCAGCGCACGGTCCGGCGCGAGTGCCGGCTCCTCGACCGGCTCCCCCACCCAGCGCGAGGCGAGATCAAGCAGCGGGTGGTCGGCGAAGGCGGGGGCGAGGAGCTGGACGCCGAAGGGCAGGCCGTCGGACCGCTCGCCTGCTGGTACCGCGATGGCACAGAGGTCGAGCAGGTTGACCATGTTGGTGTACGTGCCGAGCCGGGCGTTGACGGCGACGGGCTCGCGGGCCACCTCGTCGAGGGTGGGGTGGCCGGGCGTCACGGGCAGCAGCAGCGCGTCGGCGCCGACGAACACCCGGGCGGCGACCGCCCGCAGGCCGGCCAGGCGGTCGAGGGAGGCGAACACCTCGGCAGCACCGAGCGAGCGGGCCTTGAGCACGATGGAGCGCACGACCGGGTCGAGGTGCGGTCCGTCGGGCTCGAGCAGCGCCCCGAACGCGGCAAGGCGCTCGGCGACGAAGGGCCCGCCGTAGAGCAGTTGCGCCGCGGCCAGGAACGGCCCGACGTCGACGGGCACCAGCCTGGCCACCGTCGCCGCGTGGGCCAGGGCCCGCTGCCATGCCTCGC
>CAZZZE010000416.1:0-2864 GCA_964658365.1 uncultured Jatrophihabitantaceae bacterium | reverse complement strand
GAGCCACAGCCGGGGCCATTAGGCTGACGGCATGCCGCAGAAGCCACCTGAGAACAGCAAGCTGCTCGTCATCTCCTTCGAGGACGGCCTGCGGGCGCAGGAGTTCCTGCTCGCGGTCGCCGGCATGCAGAAGCGCGAGGACATCCAGCTGCATGACGCCGTGCTGATCACGCGCGACACCGACGGCCACTCCCACGTGCGCGAGACGACCGACGTCACGCCCGGGCAGGCCGGGGTCGGTGCCGGCGTGTGGGGCCTGCTGCTCGGCACGCTGTTCGGCGGCCCGATCGGCGGCCTCGTCGTCGGCGCCGCGTCGGCCGGCGGCGGTGCGCTGTTCGCCAAGCTCGTCGACACCGGCGTCAAGGACGAGACGATCGAGGAGCTGCGCAAGACGGTGCCGCCCGGCCGCACCGCCGTCGCCCTGCTCGTCAGCCACGTGTCGGTGGCCGACCTGCAGCGCGAGCTGACCCGCTTCCCCAAGGCCGAGCTGGTCGAGACCGACCTGCCCGACGCCGCCGTCGCCGCGGTGCAGAACGCGCTGCTCGAAGCGAACCGCGAACCCTTTACCGGTTAGCTGTTCTTGCCTCGCGGTCGGGCACCGGGTGTCGGCCGTGGTCGCACCGGCGCGTCGACCGGCGGGCGGGACGGCGTGCCGCTGAGCATGACGATCGTGATGAACCCGGCCCCGGCGCCAAGGAACAGCAGGCCGTAGTAGACGTACTGCTGCCCGTACTGCGAGGTGACGATGACATCGCCCTCGGGGCGGTTGTACATGGTCAGCGCCAGCACCGGAAGCATCCAGAACACCAGCGGCAGGGTCGCCCCGCTCACCCGGCGCAGAATGCGGTAGCCCCAGCGCGTCAGCACCAGGTTGCCGCCGACGGCGACGACCACCACGACCGGCACGACGATCTTCCCGGCGTAGAACCGGCCGATGAACAGCAGCTCGAGCAGCGCGCTGAACACCCCGGAGCCGCAGAGCAGCGCCACCGCAACCCACTCGGCCGCGCCCGGCGCCCGGTACGTCGCCGGCCCGCGGGACGCGACGCTCACGAGAGTCCGGCGAACAGATCGGTCTCGCGCCCGTCGGCGTCGCGATCGTCGCCGAGGGTGCCGCTGACGATGCGGAAGTACTCGATGCCCAGCATCGGCATGCCGACGTTGTTCGACAGCGCGAAGAACGGACCGTCGACGGCGATCTGCGTGGCGTGGGCGCGCATGGCGGCGTCCTTGGCCGCCGCGAACTCACGCCCGTCGACCGCGGTCGTGACCTCCTCGTCCGCATTGCCCATCGGTAGGTCATCAGCCGAGTCGACGCCGTCGAAGAATGACTCGTCACCGGCGGCCCGCAGCGCGTCGATGCCCCGCTGCAGCACCGACTTCGGCAGGGCCGTCCAGTAGATCTTGCCGATCGTCCACGGCTCGCCGTCGCCGCCGGGTTGCCCGGCCCGCTCGGCCGCCGCCATGGCGACGCGGTGGGCCATGATGTGGTCGGGGTGGCCGTAGCCGCCGAAATCGTCGTAGGTCACCAGCACCTGCGGACGGAGCTCGCGGATGACCGCGACCGCCTGGGCGACCGCCTCGTCGAACAGCTGCTCGTTGCTGGCGCAGGCCCAGAACGCGCGCGGGTCGTCGTTGCCCGGCGTGCCCATCATCCCGCTGTCGCGCCAGCGCCCGGCACCGCCGAGGAAGCGGTGGTCGTCGACGCCGAGCGCCTGCATGGCGGCGGCGAGCTCGGCGATCCGGTACCCGCCGAGCTGATCGGCCCGCTCGGCGGCGATGCCCTCGAGCTCGGGCACCAGCACCTCGCCGAGCTCACCGAGCGTGCAGGTGAGCAGGGTGACGTGGACACCCTCGCCGGCGTAGCGCGCCATCACGGCACCCGTGCCGATCGTCTCGTCGTCGGGATGGGCATGCACGAGCAGTAGCCGCCGGTCGGCGGTGATCGGGTTGGCCACGATTAGATGAGCTGCTTCTCGACGCTCGCGTAGTGGCACGCCGTCGGGTGCCCGACGTCGCGGTTCACCAACTCGGGATCCTCGTTGATGCACTTGGCCTGCTGGCCCTCGGACAACGAGGTGAACTTGAAGCACCGGGTGCGGAACCGGCAGCCCGAGGGCGGATTGGCCGGGCTCGGCAGGTCGCCCTCGAGCAGGATGCGCCGGCGGGTGCGCTCGCGCTGCGGGTCGGGCAGCGGGATGGCCGACATGAGCGCCTGGGTGTACGGGTGCGCCGGCCGCTGGAACAGCTCGAGGGTCGGCGCGTTCTCGACGATCTTGCCGAGGTACATGACCGCGACCCGGTCGGAGATGTGCCGCACCACCGAGAGGTCGTGGGCGATGAACACGTAGCTCAGGTTGAGCTCGTGGCGCAGGTCGTCGAGCAGGTTGATGACGCCGGCCTGGATCGACACGTCGAGCGCGGACACCGGCTCGTCCAGGATCAGGCAGCGCGGATGCAACGCGAGCGACCGGGCGATGCCGATGCGCTGGCGCTGGCCGCCGGAGAACTCGTGCGGGTAGCGCGAGAGCGCCTCCTTCGGCAGGCCGACCCGGTCCATCAGCCGCACGAGGCGCGCCTCGAGATCCGCGCCGTTCCGGGCCAGCCCGAAGTTGCGGATCGGCTCGCCCACGATGGCGCGCACCCGCATCCGCGGGTTGAGGGAGGAATACGGGTCCTGGAACACCATCTGGATGTGGCGCCGCAGGGGGCGCAATGTGCCGGCCGACATGTCGTCGATGCGGGTGCCCGCGAGCACCACCTGCCCCGCGGTCGGCGCGTAGAGGCGCATCAGCGCCTTGGCGACGGTGGACTTGCCGCAGCCGGATTCGCCGACCAGCGACAGGGTCTCCCCGCGGGCCACC
>CAZZZE010000415.1:0-2867 GCA_964658365.1 uncultured Jatrophihabitantaceae bacterium | reverse complement strand
CGCTGATCCTCGAGGTCGAGCGCCGCGGGTTGCCGGCGCGGGCGTTTTGCCGGGGCACCGGGAACTGGTTGCGGCAGGCGTTGACGGTCGACATCGGCGAGGCCAACGCCCGGGTCCGGGCGGCGCACGCCGCCGGGGCGCGGCGGTCGCTGCTGGGTGAGCCGCTGCCGGCCCCGTACCCCACTGTGGCCGCAGCGCAGGCCTGCGGTGAGCTGGCGGCGAAGCAGGCCCGGGTGATCACCTCGATGCTCGAGCGGTTGCCCGAGGCGGTGTGTGAGGACGTGCCGGCGGTGGAGGCCCGGCTAGTGGGGTTCGGGCGCAGCTATGACGCTGCGGCGTTGCAGAAGCTGGCCGACCGGGAACGGGACTGGCTCGATCCCGACGGTGGGTACCGCGAGGTGCAACGCCGCCACCGCGACCGGGACCTGCGTGTCACCCAGCGCCCGGACGGCTCCTGCACGTTCCGGGGTGAGGGGACCGCGGAGTTGGGGGAGTTGCTGCAGGTCGCCTTCGACGCCCTGGCTGCGCCGCACCCGGAGACCGACGGGGTGAAGGACGCCCGCACCCCGGGTCAGCGGCGCCACGATGCGCTGCTCGACGCGCTCAAGGCCGCGGTCGGATCCGGCAGCCTGCCCGCGGCGGGTGGGGTGCTGGCCACGGTGGTGCTGACGATGACCGTCGATGCCTACGCCACCGGTGCGGGGTTCGCGGTCACGGGTCACGGCGCTTTCGTCCCGGTCCGCGAAGCGATGTCGTGGGCCGGTGGTGACTACCGGCTCATGATCACCGCCCTCAACAGCGTGAAAGCCGTCGTCGCCTACTCCGCCACCCACCGGTTGTTCACCGAAGGCCAACGCCTGGCCCTGCTCGCCCGAGACCGTGGGTGCACCTTCCCCGGCTGTCTGGCACCGCCGGGCTGGTGCCAGATCCACCACGTCCGCGAATGGCAGGACGGCGGACCCACCAGCGTCGACAACGGGGTGATGCTGTGCGGCTGGCACCACCGCGAATTTCACCGCGCCGGCTGGACCGTCACCATTCCCGACGGCCGACCCGAATGGACCCCGCCAGCAACCATCAACCCGGACCGGCTACCCGTCCGTACGTAGCGCTGGTCAGCGGGCAGCGCGCCATTCGTCTTCGAGGATGGCGAACTGCAGCTCGTCGCTCCACTCGCCCTTGAACCACTGGTTCTGCACGAGGTGGGCCTCCTGGCGCATGCCGAGGCGCTGCGCGACCCGCGCCGACGCGTCGTTGCGGGCGTCGAGGCGGGCCGTGACCCGCCGTACCCCCAGCTCGTCGAAGGCGAGCTGGAGCAGCGCGCGGCAAGCCTCGGTGACGTAGCCGTGGCCCTGGTGCTCGGGGTCCAGCACATAGCCGATCTCGGCCGTGCGGTGCTCGGCGCTGGCCCAGGCCAGGATGACGTCGCCGATGATGACGTCGGTGTCGGCCAGGGCGATGCCCAGCGACAGCATGTCGCCCTCCTTCTCCAGCGTCGTGCGGTTGGACTCCGGGTCGGCCAGCCGGGCCCCGATGACGTCCGCGCCACGTGGCTCGTAAGGGATGTAGCGGCAGACATCGGCGCGGGACTGGTAGACCGCCATTGCGTCGGCATCGGTGGCGACGAGCGGACGCAGGACGAGCCGCTCGGTACGGATCGGATAGGTGGGGCTGAGCATCCGGCGAGGCTACCTGCACCCGTTACCGTCGAGGCATGGGCGAGTGGGGCGAGTGCCGGGCGGCCGCGATCTGGGACGAGCGCTACCTCGACTACGACTTCGGCGACCACCCGATGAACCCGGTGCGGTTGGACCTGACCGTCCGCCTGGCCCGCGAGCTCGGCGTCCTGGACCGGCTGACGGTGCTGCCGTCGACTGCGGCCGATGAGGCCCAGCTGCTCACCGTCCACTCTGCGGACTACCTCGCCGCCGTGCGCACCGCGAGCGAGGACGCGGACTTCGAGGGCTTCGGGCTCGGCACCAGCGACGACCCGGTGTTCCCCGGCATGTACGACGTGTCGGCACTGATCGCCGGCGGTTCGGCGGCGGCAGCGATGCAGGTGTGGAACGGCGCCGCCGACCACGCCGTCAACATCGCCGGCGGGTTGCACCACGCGATGCGCGATCACGCGTCGGGGTTCTGCATCTTCAACGACGTTGTGCTGGCCATCCGCTCGCTGCTCGACGCCGGTGCGCGCAAGGTCGCGTACGTCGACATCGACGTGCACCACGGCGACGGCGTCCAGACCGCCTTCTACGACGACCCGCGGGTGTTGACCGTCAGCCTGCACCAGGACCCCCGAACGCTGTTCCCGGGCACCGGCCTGGCGACCGAGCTCGGCGAGGGTGCCGCAGCGGGCACGGCGGTGAACGTGGCCCTGCCGCCTGGTACGCGCGACGCGGGGTGGCTGCGGGCTTTCCGCGCCGTCGTGCCGAGCGTCGTGCGGGCCTTCGACCCCGACGTGCTCGTGACGCAGTGCGGCTGCGACACCCACCACGAGGACCCGCTCGCGAACCTCGAGCTCACCGTCGACGGGCAACGGGCGGCCATCGCCGAGTTGCACGCGCTCGCGCACCGCCACGCCGGCGGCAAGTGGGTCGCGTTCGGCGGCGGCGGGTACGGCGTCATCCGCTGCGTCCCACGCACCTGGACGCACCTGCTCGCCGAGGCGTCGGGCACCCCTGTCGCCCCCGACACCGCCGTGCCCACTGCCTGGACGGACTACCTGCGCGGGCGGCGTGTCAGCGGCGACCTGCCGACGACGATGGGTGAAGGTGACCTGCCGGAGATTCCCGCGTGGGAGCCCGGCGGTGAGGGCTGGCTCGACGGCGCGATCGCCGCCACCAGACGCGCGGTGTTCCCGCTGC
>CAZZZE010000414.1:0-2871 GCA_964658365.1 uncultured Jatrophihabitantaceae bacterium | reverse complement strand
AGCCAGGGCATCATGAGCCTGCTCGAGCGCATCAACCGCACGGGCACGACGGTCGTGATGGCCACCCACGACAACAACATCGTCGACGCCATGCGGCGCCGGGTCGTCGAGCTCGACAACGGCACCGTGATCCGCGACCAGAACCGCGGGGTCTACGGCGTCGGCCGCTAGCTCGGCCGTCCCGGCCTGCCTGCAGTACCCGACAGTGAGGAAGCAATGCGCGCCAACTTCGTGATGTCCGGTGTGGGTATCGGCATCCGCCGAAACCTGACCATGACGATCGCGCTGGTGCTGAGCACGGCGATCGCGCTGGCGTTCGTGGGCACCGCGATCCTGGCCAACATCGAGATCTCGCGGTTCAAGCAGAACTACGAGGGCAAGCTGAACACCTCCGTCTACCTGTGCGCGGCGGTCTACGACGCGCCGTGCACGGGCAAGACCACGGCCGCCCAGACCGCGGACATCGAGCGCAAGCTCAAGGCCTACCCCGACGTCACCGGCGTCAGCTACGTCTCCGAGGCCCAGCAGTTCCAGCGGCTGAAGGAGACCGCATCCGAGCGCGTGCTGGCGCAGTCCAAGGTGGGCGACCTGCCCGCGTCGTTCACGGTGAAACTGAAGGACATCGGTAAGGACTACGACAAGTTCGCCCGCACCTTCGCCACCGTCCCGGGCATCTCGGTGATCAACAACCAGATCGACACGATCCGCAGCCTGCTCGACATCATCGATGCGGCCCGGATCTTCTCCATCGTCATCGCCGCGGTGGTGCTCATCGCCTCGATCCTGCTGATCGCGAACACCATCCAGATGGCCGCGGCTCAGCGCCGCAACGAGACCAGCATCATGCGACTCGTCGGTGCCTCGCGGTGGATGACCGAGCTGCCGTTCATGATCGAGACGATCATCGCGTCGGTGGTCGGCGGGCTGATCGCGTTCGGGTTGGTGGCGATCGGCAAGAACTACGCCCTCAACGACGTGTTCGCGACCCAGACCAAGAACGGCGTCATCCCGAACCTGACGACCAACGACCTGCTCATCGCCAGCGGTGTCGGGCTGATCTCCGGGATCGTGCTGTCGGCGATCGTGGCGCTCGCGACGTTGCGCCTGTACGTCAGACTGTAGGTATGGCCACCGCGACTGCATCCAGCAACCGCGCCCCCGGTCGCACCGTCATCGCGCAGAACCGCAAAGCGCGTCACGACTACACCGTCCTGGATACCTACGAGGCCGGGCTCGTGCTCACCGGCACCGAGGTCAAGTCGCTGCGCCTGGGGCGCGCGTCACTGGTGGACGGGTTCGCCACGATCGACCACGGCGAGGTGTTCCTGCGCAACGTGCACATCCCCGAGTACACCCACGGCAGCTGGACGAACCACGAACCGCGGCGCGTCCGCAAGCTGCTGCTGCACCGCGGTGAGATCGAGCGGCTGGTCGGCAAGACGAAGGAGTCCGGGCTGACGCTCGTCCCACTGGCGCTGTACTTCACGGCCGGCAAGGTGAAGGTCGAGCTGGCGCTGGCCAAGGGCAAGCGCACCTACGACAAGCGCCAGGACCTCGCGCGCCGCGACGCCGACCGCGAGGTGGCGCGCGCGCTGGGCAGGCGCAACAAGGGAACCGATTGATGCAGGACGCGGACGTCCCGGGCTGGTGGCAGCGGCTCGGGTTGCCCGGCCTGATCGACGTCCACGTGCACTTCATGCCCGAGCGGGTGATGGCTGCGGTGTGGGACTACTTCGACCACGCCGAGGTCAACTACGGCCGGGCCTGGCCGGTGCAGTACCGCGGCACCGACGACGAACGGCTCGCACAGTTGGACGCCCTCGGCGTCCGACGCTTCCCGGCGTTGCTGTACCCGCACAAGCCGGGCATGGCCGAGTCGCTGTCGGCCTGGGCGCGCGCGTTCGCCGCTGACCATCCGGCGTGCGTCCCGACCGGCACGTTCTTTCCCGAGCCGTCGGCCGCGGGATACGTACGCGACGCCCTCGATGCCGGGACGGTCATCTTCAAGGCCCACGTCCAGGTCGGTGCCTACGATCCGCGCGACCCGCTGCTCGACCCGGTCTGGGGCCAGCTGGCCGAAGCCGGCGTGCCGGTCGTCGTGCATTGTGGCAGCGGCCCGATCCCTGGCGCGCACACCGGCCCCGGCCCGTTCGGCGAGGTCCTGCGTCGGCATTCGTCGTTGACGGCGGTCATCGCGCACGCCGGGGCACCCGACTACGACGCCCACCTCGACCTGGCCGAGCGCTACCCGAACGTCCACCTCGACACCACGATGGTCGGCACGACGTTCATGGACGCCCTCGCGCCGGTGCCGCGCTCGGTCGTGGCGCGGTTCGGCCAGCTCCAGGACCGCATCGTCCTCGGCGCCGACTTCCCGAACATCCCGTACGCCTATGCCGAGCAGCTCGACGCCCTCGACCGCTTCGAGCTGGGCGACGAGTGGCTGCGCGCCGTCTGCTGGACGAACGGGGCGCGACTGCTGGGCTACGCTGGTGACATCTCGACAAGGGGGTGAATGGTCTCGACTCTGTCCGGTGAGACAGGGGAAGCGGGCCGAGGACCGTATTGCTGACCTCGTAAAAAAAGCGATACAAACAAAATAAGCGCCGACGAGAGTCGCGCCGACTTCGCTCTTGCTGCCTAGTACAGCCTGAGCAAGTCTGTCAGCCCGGGAGTGTCACCGGCCCGGTCGCTGGCATCAGCTAGGTGACTCACCGTCCCCACCGGCCACGGATGGGATCGGGACAACTCACAGTGGCTGGGCCCGTCACCGACGACTCGTGTGCGTGATCGTCGGGGGCCGAGTAGAGGCAGCTGCACACTGCGCCCGGAGAAGCCCTGTTGAAGCGGCGGAGGACGCGGGTTCGATTC
>CAZZZE010000413.1:936-2875 GCA_964658365.1 uncultured Jatrophihabitantaceae bacterium | reverse complement strand
CGCCGAGGCGACGTTCGAGGCGCAGGCCCGCGCGAACCGCGCCGCGGGCAACCCGTTCCGGACGCCGGAGATCCTCGCCGACCTCAAGCAGCGCGCGCGCAAACGCGGGCTGTGGAACCTGTTCCTTCCCGCGGCGAAGGACGGTGAGGTCGAGCGCGGCGCCGGGCTGAGCGTGCTCGACTACGCGCCGATCGCGGAGCTGTCCGGCCGCTCCGGGCACATCGCCCCCGAGGCGATGAACTGCGCGGCGCCCGACACCGGCAACATGGAGCTGCTGTCGATGTTCGCGACGCCGCAGCAGGTCAGCCAGTGGCTCGAGCCGCTGCTCGAGGGCGAGATCCGCTCGTGCTTCTCGATGACCGAGCCCGACGTCGCGTCGTCGGATGCCACCAACATCGCCACCCGCATCACCCGCGACGGTGACTCCTACGTGGTGCAGGGCCGCAAGTGGTGGTCGAGCGGCGCGATGCGCCCGGAGTGCAAGGTCGCGATCGTCATGGGCGTCAGCGACCCCGACGCGCCCCGTCACGCGCGGCATTCGATGATCCTGGTCCCGCTCGACAGCGACGGTGTGACGCTGCGCCGCTCAACCAGCGTCTTCGGCTACGACGACGGCACGCACGGCGGTCACGCCCTGATCGACTACGACGTCCGGGTGCCGGCCGAGAACCTGCTCGGCCCGCAGGGCGGCGGGTTCATGATGGCGCAGGCCCGGCTCGGGCCCGGCCGAATCCACCACTGCATGCGCAGCCTGGGCATGGCCGAGCGCGCGCTCGAGCTGATGTGCACGCGCGCCGCGCAGCGCACAGCGTTCGGTGGGACGGTCGCCTCGCAGGGCGTCGTGCAGGAGTGGATCGCGGAGTCGCGGATGGCGATCAACCAGGCCCGGTTGCTCGTGCTGAACGCCGCCTGGCTCATCGACACAGTCGGCGCCCGGCAGGCCCGCACCGAGATCGCGGCCATCAAGGTCGCGGCACCGCGGGCGGCGTCCTACGTCGTCGACCGCGCCATCCAGACCTTCGGGGCGGCAGGCGTCGATCACGAGGTACCCCTGGCCGAGATGTGGGCCCAGCTGCGCACCCTGCATCTGGCCGACGGTCCGGACGAGGTCCACCTGCGCACCATCGCGCGCCAGGAGCTTCGCCGCTTCGCGCCGCATGACTGAGCCGGACCTGCGTACCCGGGTGCTGACCGCGGCCGTCGACCTGTTCGCCCGGCAGGGCTACGAGCGCACGTCGGTGTCGCAGGTCGTGGCTGCGGCCGGCGTCGCGAAGGGGGGCTTCTACCACCACTTCGCGAGCAAGGAGGACCTGCTCTACGAGGTGTACGGCGACCTCATCGGGCGGCAGCTCGCAGCCATGGACGCGATCCTGGCCCGCGCCGAGCCGCCCGCGGCGACGCTGCGAGCCATGATCGTCGAGCTGGTCCTGTCGACCGCGCACAGCGCCACGCAGGCCAAGGTGTTCTGGCGCGAGATGCACAGCCTGGGCGACGGGCGCGCCGAGCAGTACCGCCGCCAGCGCCGCCGCTGCCACGACGCGGTACGCAAGGTGGTGCGCGACGGCCAGGCCGACGCCGCCTTCTCCGGCAGCGCCTCGGCCGACACCGTGACGTTCACGATCTTCGGCGTGGTGAACGAGCTGCCCGTCTGGTACCGCCCGAACGGCCGCAAGCGACCGCAGCAACTGGCCGACGAGATCGCCGACTTCGTGCTCGCCGGGCTCGGCGTGCCCGAACCGAAGGAGCTTCGATGAACCGCTGGGGCCTCACGATCCCGCTGCTGGGGGTGCCGCTGCCCGCGCACGCCGAGATCATCCGCGCGCTGCCCGACCTCGGCTACACCGATGTCTGGTCGGCCGAGACGAACGGCACCGACGCGTTCACCCCGCTCGCGCTGGCGTCGGCGTGGGAGCCGACCCTGCGTCTCGGCACGGCGATC
>CAZZZE010000413.1:0-926 GCA_964658365.1 uncultured Jatrophihabitantaceae bacterium | reverse complement strand
GCCGCGGCGCCCGGCCGGTTCGTGCTCGGTCTCGGCGCGTCCAGCCCGGTCATCGTCGGTCAGTGGAACGGCATCCCGTTCGACGAGCCGTTCCGACGCACCCGCGACGTGCTGCGCACGACCAAGGCCCTGCTCGACGGCGAGCGGGTCACCGGCGACTTCGACACGATCTCGGTCCACCGCTTCAAGCTCGAGCAGGCGCCCGACCCCAAGCCGCTCGTGCTTGTCGCCGCCCTGCGGGCGCAGATGCTGCGCCTGGCCGGGCGCGAGGCCGACGGCGCGATCCTGAACTGGCTGGCGTCCTACGACGTCGCGCAGTGCCTGGCCGAGGTGCGGGTCGGCGCCGAACGATCGGGCGCGGACGGCGCAGAGCCCGAGATCGTGGCCCGCATCTTCGTCTGCCCGACCGACGACGTCGACTACGCCCGCGCCCTCGGCCGGACCCTGATCTCGACGTACCTCACGGTCCCGGCGTACGCGGCGTTCCACGACTGGCTGGGTCGTGGCGAGCAGCTCGCGCCGATGCACGCGGCGTGGGCCGCCGGTGACCGCAAGGGGGCGGCCGCCGCCATCCCCGACGAGGTCGTCGACGACCTCGTGCTGCACGGGTCGCCGGCCGCCTGCCGCGACCAGGTGCAGGCCTACGTCGACGCCGGGGTGAAGACTCCGGTCATGATGTTGCTGCCCACTGCGCAGGGAGCAGCGGATCTCGATCTGCTGCGCGCACTCGGACCGGAGGCCTGATGGACGTCAGGGACGCCGTCGTCGTCGTGACGGGAGGCGCCAGCGGCATCGGCGCCGCACTGGTGCGCCGCTTCCACGCCGCCGGTGCGCGCGAGGTGGTCGTCGTCGACCGCAACCTGGCCGCGGCCACGGAGGTGGCGGCCGAGGTCGGGGGAGTGCCCGAGCAGGTCGACGTCGCCGAC
>CAZZZE010000412.1:0-2877 GCA_964658365.1 uncultured Jatrophihabitantaceae bacterium | reverse complement strand
GCACGGCCGGTCTCGAGCAGCGACTCGATGCGCCGGCGGCTGCGCGCCCGGGCGCTCGCGACGTCCTCGGCCTCCCGGGCGATCCGGCCCTGCACGGTGCGCCGCAGTCGCTCGGGCAGGCCGGCCATCAGCTCGGTCTCGCGGTCGAGGTGGGCGTGGATGCGCGTGCGCGCGCGGTGCCGCAGCGCGGCGACCTCGCGCAACTCGTCGGCGAGGTCGGGCACGACGCGCTTCGCGGCGTCGGTCGGGGTGGACGCCGCGAGGTCGGCGACGAGGTCGAGCAGCGGTACGTCGGTCTCGTGGCCGATGGCGCTGATCACCGCCGTGTTCGCCGCCGCCACCGCCCGCACGAGCGACTCATTGCTGAACGGCAGCAGGTCCTCGACGCTGCCGCCGCCTCGGGCGATGACGATGACCTCGACGGCCGGGTCCTTGTCGAGCCGGGCAAGGGCATCGATGACCTCACTGACCGCGTTGGTGCCCTGCATGGCGACGTTCTCGATGCGGAACCGGGCGCCGGGCAGGCGGCGGCGCGCGTTCTCGATCACGTCGCGCTCGGCGGCGCTGGCCCGTCCGGTGATCAGCCCGACGGTGTGCGGCAGGAAGGGCAGGGGACGCTTGAGCGCGGGCGCGAACAGGCCTTCGGCGGCCAGCAGCCGGCGCAGCGCGTCGAGGCGCGCGAGCAGCTCGCCCAACCCCACCTGCCGGACCTCCAGCGCGCGCAGGCTGAGCGTGCCGCGCTCGAGGTAGAAGTCCGGACGGGCCCGGAGCACCACCCGGCTGCCCTCGGCGACGGACTCGGGCAGCACGCCCCGCGGGCAGGTGACGGTCATCGAGATGTTGGCGTCCGGGTCGCGCAGCGTCAGGAACTGGGTGGCGACCCCGGGACGGCGGGTCAACTGCGCGACCTGCCCGTCCACCCAGATCTCGCCCAGCCGCGCGATCCATTCGCCGATTCGCAACGCGACGACCCGGACCGGGACGGGGGACTCTGGCGAGGTCTCGAGGCGGGCCATCGCTCAGGCGTCGGTGGCGTCGTCGGTGACGTTGTCGAACGCCGACGGGGTGGCGTGCCGGGGCTTGCTGACCGTCTTGGCCCGGGCGAGCGCCGGGTCGCCGGGCGCGGCGAGCTTCTTCGCCGCTGTCTTCTTCGCAGCCGTCTTCTTCACAGCCGTCTTCCGCGCCGTCTTGGCGGCCGCCTTCTTCGCGGCCTGCTTGCGGGCGGCTGCCTTCACCACCGCCGGAGTGGCGGACGGCGCCTCGGGCACCAGCGGCGGCTCGTCGGGCGGGGGGACCTCGTCGACCGGTTCGCGCCCGTCCGGGGCGAGCGTGGGGTCCTCGACGCCGAAGAGGTGCTCGAACGCCGACCGGCCGGCCGGCGGGGTGGCAGCGACCGCGGAGACGGGCTCGTCGAAGGTCGCCCACGACGGTGGCTGCGCCGTCGGCGTGCGCCGGTTGAGCACCTCGTCACCCCGCGCCGTGAACCGCGCGTAGCGCTGCTGGGCACGCAGCGAGGCCTGCAGCGCGGAGCTGACGACGAGCATCGGTAGCTCGATCGCGCGGTCGGGCAGGTGCTTCGCCTCGGTGGCGGCGGTGGCAGCGAGGCCGACCGCCGCCCGCAGGGGACCAGGGAGGTGCATGTCACCAGCGTGCCGCATGAGGGCCGATCCCTCCATCGGTGGGTCCGTACCATGGGCGTCATGAGCTCCAGTGCGGTCCCGACGGACGGAGCCGACCCGACCCGCAAGCGCGTCCTGCTGGCTAAACCGCGGGGGTACTGCGCCGGTGTCGATCGCGCCGTGCAGACCGTCGAGCAGGCCCTCGACCACTACGGCGCGCCGGTCTACGTACGCAAGCAGATCGTGCACAACCTGCACGTCGTCCAGGCGCTCGAGGAGCGCGGCGCGATCTTCGTCGAGGAGAACGCCGAGGTGCCCGAGGGCGCCATCGTGGTCTTCTCCGCGCACGGGGTCGCTCCCGAGGTGCACGAGCAGGCCGCGGCGCGCGGGCTGCGCACCATCGACGCCACCTGCCCGCTGGTCACCAAGGTGCACCAGGAGGCCCGTCGCTTTGCCAAGGACGACTACGACATCCTGCTGATCGGCCACGAGGGGCACGAGGAGGTCGTCGGCACCAGCGGTGAGGCGCCGCAGCACATCACGCTCGTCGACGGGCCCGAGAGCGTCGACGCCGTCGAGGTCCGCGATCCCGAGCGGGTGGTGTGGCTGTCGCAGACCACGCTGTCGGTCGACGAGACGCTCGAGACCGTCGGCGCGCTGCGCGAGAAGTTCCCGCTGCTGCAGTCGCCGCCGTCCGACGACATCTGTTACGCGACGCAGAACCGCCAGGCGGCGGTTAAAGCGATCGCGCCGCAGGTCGAGCTGTTCCTGGTCGTCGGCTCGTCGAACTCGTCGAACTCCGTGCGGATGGTCGAGGTGGCATTGAGCGCCGGGGCCGCGGCCGCGCACCTGGTCGAGAACGCCGCCGCCATCGACCCGTCGTGGCTCGACGGCGTCGCCACCGTCGGAGTGTCGTCCGGGGCGTCGGTGCCCGAGATCCTTGTCGACGGTGCCCTGAGCTGGCTGGCCGAACGGGGCTTCGGCAGCGTCGAGGAGGTCGCGCACACCGAGGAGCGGTTGACGTTCGCGCTACCGCGCGAGCTGCGTCGGGAGCTGAACGGCGCGACCCGCGGCTGACGCGCTGCTGACGCGCTCAGCGGTGGGTGATGAGCCGGAACCCGGCGATGATGAGGACGGCCGCGGTGGCGCAGGCGATGGCCGGGAAGCCGTAGACCAGGTAGTTCGACGCGGCGTCGTAGATGACCTTCTTGTCGTGCAGCCCGCTCGAGCGCAGGTAGAGCTGGAAGACCGCCGCGAG
>CAZZZE010000411.1:0-2888 GCA_964658365.1 uncultured Jatrophihabitantaceae bacterium | reverse complement strand
CCAGGACTTGGGCGCCGAGGTCTTCGACTACGGCAACTCGATCCGCGGCGAGGCCAGGACGGCCGGGCTGGCACGCGCGTTCGACTTCCCCGGGTTCGTCCCGGCCTACATCCGCCCGCTGTTCTGCGAGGGCAAGGGTCCGTTCCGGTGGGCCGCGCTGTCCGGCGACGCGAAGGACATCGAGCGCACCGACCGGGCCGTGCTCGACCTGTTTCCCGAGAACGAGTCGCTGGCCCGGTGGATCAAGCTGGCCGGGGAGCGGGTGCATTTCCAGGGCCTGCCCGCGCGGATCTGCTGGCTCGGCTACGGCGAGCGCGAGAAGGCCGGCGTCCGCTTCAACGAGCTGGTCGCCGACGGCGAGATCAGCGCGCCGCTGGTCATCGGCCGCGACCACCTGGACTGCGGATCGGTGGCGTCGCCCTATCGGGAGACCGAGGGCATGGCCGACGGCTCGGACGCGATCGCCGACTGGCCGCTGCTCAACGCGATGGTCAACGTCGCCAGTGGTGCGAGCTGGGTGTCGATCCACCACGGTGGCGGCGTCGGCATCGGCCGCTCGATCCACGCCGGGCAGGTCTGCGTCGCCGACGGCACCGACCTCGCGTCGCAGAAGATCGAGCGGGTGCTGACGAACGACCCCGGCATGGGCGTCATTCGCCACGTCGACGCGGGGTACGACCGGGCCGACGAGGTGGCCGCCGAGCGCGGTGTCCGGGTGCCGATGGCCGAAGGGTGACCTCGTTCGACGCCATGTGGGCGGCGCTCGAGCCCGTGGGCCGCGACGCGCGATCGGGCGGGTACCGGCGCTTCGCCTGGACCGACGAGGACGCCACGCTGCGGGACTGGTTCGCCGGCGAGGCGGCCGCCCGGGGCCTGGACGTCGTCGAGGACCGCGCGGGCAACCAGTGGGCGTGGCTCGGTGATCCCGATGCGCAAGGCCCCGGTCTGGTGCTCGGCTCCCACCTCGACTCGGTGCCCGACGGGGGAGCGTTCGACGGCCCGCTCGGCGTCGTCAGCGCCTTCGCCGCGCTCGACGGCCTGAGCGACAAGGGTTTCACGTTCGCCCGCCCGGTCGCGGTGGTCAACTTCGGCGACGAAGAGGGCGCGCGGTTCGGGGTCGCCTGCGCCGGGTCACGCATCGTCACCGGTGCGTTGGACGGCGAGCGCGCACGCGGTCTGACCGACGCCGACGGGACGACGCTGGGGGAGGCGTTCGCCCGCTCCGGGCGACGCGCCGAGGACCTCGGCCCGGACCGCGAGACCGTCGCCCGCATCGGCACGTTCGTCGAGCTGCACGTCGAGCAGGGTCGCGGGCTGGTCGGTCTCGATCGCGCGGTGGCGGTCGGCACCGCCGTCCGCCCGCACGGACGGTGGCGCATCGAGCTGCCCGGTACCGCCAACCACGCGGGCACCACCCTGATGGCCGATCGAGACGACGCGATGCATGCCCTCGCCCAGCTGGTGCTGGCCGCACGGGCGGCCGCCGTCGCCCACGGCGGTGTGGCCACCATAGGCAAGGTGCAGGTGACACCGAACGGCGTCAACGCGATCGCCTCGCACGTCACGGCCTGGCTCGACGCCCGCGCCGCCACCGAGCACCAGGTGCAGGCGGTCGTCCACGACGTGCGGGCCGAGGTCGAGGAGTTGCGCGGGCAGCTCACCGAGGAATCCTGGACCGGCGCCACCACCTTCGACACAGCGCTGGCCGACGACCTCGCCCGGCTGCTCGACGACGCGCCGCTGCTCGACACCGGCGCGGGCCACGACGCCGGCATCCTCGCCGCGGCCGGGGTGCCCGCAGTCATGCTGTTCGTCCGCAACCCGACGGGCGTCTCGCACTCGCCGGCCGAGTTCGCCGAGCGCGACGACTGCCTGGCCGGGGTCGACGCGCTGGCGCGGGTCGTTGAGCGGCTCGTCGGATGACGGCCTGGTTCGCGCAGACGGCGCTGCTCCCGACCGGTGTGGCCCGCGACGTCCGCATCGAGATCGTCGACGGCCGGTTCTCGGCGATCGACGTCGGCGCGGGCAGCGTCGGCGCGACCGTGCTGCCGGGCGTGGTGCTGCCCGGCTTCGCCAACGGCCACAGCCACGCCTTCCACCGGGCGCTGCGCGGGCGCACCCACGCCGACGGCGGGACCTTCTGGACGTGGCGCGAGCGCATGTACGCCCTCGCCGCCCGCCTCGACCCGGACACCTACCTCCGGCTCGCGCGGGCGACGTACGCCGAGATGGCGCTGGCCGGCATCACCGCGGTGGGGGAGTTCCACTACCTGCACCACGCGCCCGCCGGCCGGCCGTACGCCGAGCCGAACGTCATGGGCGAGGCGCTGCGCACCGCGGCGCGCGAGGCGGGTATCCGGCTCACCCTGCTCGACGCGTGCTACCTCGCCGGCGGCCTGGACGCCACCGGCCACCAACCGCTCGACGCCGTGCAGCGCCGGTTTGCCGACGCCGATGTCGATCACTGGGCGTCACGTAGTTCCGGCGTGGTCGATGATGCGAACACCCGAGCCGGCGTGGCCGTGCACTCGGTGCGCGCGGTGCCGCGGGATGCGCTCAGCGTCGTCGCCGACGCCGCACGGGGGAGACCGTTGCACGTCCATCTGTCCGAGCAAACCGGGGAGAACGACGCCACCCTGGCGTTCTACGGTCGCACCCCCACCCAGCTGCTGGCCGAGACCGGCGTGCTGACAGCGCACACCACCGCCGTGCACGGAACGCATCTCGCCCCGGACGACATCATTACGCTCGGTGACCGCAAGGTAACCGTCTGCTTCTGCCCCACTACGGAACGTGACCTGGCCGACGGTATCGGGCCGGCCCGCGAGCTGGTCGACGCCGGGGCCACGCTGTCGCTCGGATCGGACCAGCACGCGGTGATCGACCCG
>CAZZZE010000410.1:0-2894 GCA_964658365.1 uncultured Jatrophihabitantaceae bacterium | reverse complement strand
TGACGCTCCGGCCAGGTACTGACGGCGCAGGGTGCTGAGCTGGCCCTTCGTCGGGGAACCGACCTTCGCCGCCCGGAGCAGTTTCGGGTACAGGCGCTGATCGATGAGGATCTGCACGACGAACGGCTTGGGCGAGACGCTCGAGCCGCTGCTGCTCTTGATCGGCTGGGCCGCGCCGGTGACGTAGTCGTTGACGTCGGTCTCGCTGACCCGGTGACCGTCGATGGTGGCCGCGTTCCCGACGTTCGTGCGGCAGGCGCTGAGCCCGCAGACCCCGAGGACGAGGGCGGCCGCCAGGGACACGACCCGCACGATCATGGTGCGCAGCCTGCTTGCGCGTTGTCCCACGACGTCCCTCTCCGCACGATGAATCCGACGTCCACCAGAATGTCATGCGCCCACGCGCACGTGTCGAGCAGGCTCAACCCGTCGCGGTCAGCTGGCCGGTGACCGCCTCGAGCACTTCGGCGCACCAGCGCAGCAACGCGATGTCGCGTAACGCCTCGCCGCCGAACGCGACCTCGGCGAACGTGCCGTCGGGTTTGACGACGCCCTTGGGTCGCGGCACGGTCACCGTGCCGACGGCCGGCTTGTAGCCAGCGCGGTCGTAGAGGCGCGTCAGCCGCAGCTGGGCGGACTCGGCGAGTTCGAGCGGTGAGAAGCGGACGGTGCCGCCCTGCGCCCCGCCGCCCTGCAGCGAGACCTCGGTGATCCCGAACCGCCGGCAGACGACCTTGAACCGCGCGACGGCGAGCAGGTTCTCGACCTGCGGCGGGATCGGGCCGTAACGGTCGAGCAGCTCGGCGCGCACCGCGTCGACGGCGTCGTCGGTGGTGGCCGACGCGAGCGCCCGGTAGGCCTCGAGACGCAAGCGCTCACCGGGCAGGTAGTCGACGGGCAGGTTGGCGTCGACGGGCAGATCGACCTTCACCTCCTTCTGCTCGTCCGGCGATTCCCCGCGGAAATCTGCGACAGCCTCGCCGACCAGGCGGACGTAGAGATCGAAGCCGACACCGGCGATGAAGCCGGACTGCTCGCCGCCGAGCAGGTTGCCGGATCCGCGGATCTCGAGGTCCTTCATGGCCACCGCCATGCCTGCGCCCATCTCGGTGTGCTGGGCGATCGTGGCCAGCCGGTCGTAGGCGGTCTCGGTGAGCGGCTTCTCCGGCGGGTAGGTGAAATAGGCGTATCCACGCTCGCGGGCCCGGCCGACGCGCCCGCGCAGCTGATGCAGCTGCGAGAGGCCGAACATGTCGGCGCGGTCGACGATCAACGTGTTGGCGTTCGGGATGTCGAGCCCGGACTCGACGATCGTCGTCGCGACGAGGACGTCGTACTGCTTCTCCCAGAACCCGAGCATGATCTGCTCGAGCTGGCCTTCGCCCATCTGACCGTGCGCAACGGCGATGCGCGCCTCGGGCACGATCTCGGCCAGCCGCGACGCCGCCCGGTTGATCGACTCGACCCGGTTGTGGATGTAGAACACCTGCCCGTCACGCAGCAGCTCACGACGGATCGCGGCGCCGACCTGGCGCTGGTCGTAGGCCCCGACGAACGTCAATATCGGGTGCCGCTCCTCGGGCGGGGTGAGGATCGTCGTCATCTCGCGGATACCGGTCAGCGACATCTCCAGCGTGCGCGGGATCGGGGTGGCCGACATGGTCAGCACGTCGACGGCCGTGCGGAGGCCCTTCAGGTACTCCTTGTGCTCGACCCCGAAGCGCTGCTCCTCGTCGACGATCACCAGCCCGAGATCCTTGAAGCGGACCGTCTGCTGCAGCAGCCGGTGCGTGCCGATGACGATGTCGATCGAGCCGTCGACGATGCCGGTGGAGATCGCGTCGACGTCGGCGGCCGGAGTGAAACGCGACAGCTCGCGGATCGTCACCGGGAACTGCGACATCCGCTCGGTGAAGGTCTGCAGATGCTGGTGGGCGAGCAGCGTCGTGGGCACGAGCACCGCCACCTGCTTGCCGTCCTGCACGGCCTTGAACGCCGCGCGGACGGCGACCTCGGTCTTGCCGTAGCCGACGTCGCCGCAGATGATGCGGTCCATCGGCAGCGGCTTCTCCATGTCGCCCTTGACCTCGTCGATGGCCTCGAGCTGGTCGGGCGTCTCGACGTAGGCGAACGCGTCCTCGAGCTCGCGCTGCCACGGGGTGTCGGGGGCGAAGGCGTGCCCCTTCGTGGCCATCCGGGCGCTGTAGAGCCGGATGAGCTCGGCGGCGATCTCCTTGACCGCCTTGCGGGCGCGGCCCTTGGTCTTCGCCCAGTCGGCGCCGCCGAGTCGGGACAGCGACGGCGCCTCGCCGCCGACGTACTTGGTCACCTGGTCGAGGGCGTCGGTGGGGACGAAGAGCCGGTCGCCGGGCTGGCCCTTCTTCGACGCGGCGTACTCGATGATCAGGTACTCGCGCTCGCCGCCGTTGACGGTGCGCCGCACCATTTCCACGTACTTGCCGACGCCGTGCTGCTCGTGCACGACGAAGTCCCCGGACTTGAGCTGGATCGGGTCGATCGCGTTGCGCCTGCGCGACGGCAGCCGGCTGGTGTCCTTGGTGAGCGAGCCGCGCTGGCCGGTGAGATCGGCCTCGGACAGCAGGGCCAGCCGCAACGGCTCGGATACGAGACCGCCGAGCAGCCGGCCCGTCGTGACGTCGACGACGCCCGGTTCGAGGCCGGTGTCGGCGACCAGCCGGGCCCCGACCTCGGCCTCGGACAACCGCTCGACCGCGCGGGTCGCCGAGCCGTGCCCGTCGAAGACGAGCGCGACGCGCCAGCCGGCCCGTGACCAGGCATGGACGTCGGTGATCGCGGCTTCGGTGTCACCGCGGTAGGAGGGCGCCTGCATCAGGGAGCTCGCGACGCTGCGGCGGTCGTCGGTGAGCTGGCCG
>CAZZZE010000409.1:0-2899 GCA_964658365.1 uncultured Jatrophihabitantaceae bacterium | reverse complement strand
AGCTTGCCGGGGAAGTGCTGGTACAGCACCGGTTTCGAGACGCCGGCCCGCTCGGCGATGTCGTCCATCGCGGCGGCGTGGTATCCCTGCGCGACGAAGACCTCCTGGGCGGCGGCGAGCAACTGCTTGCGGCGCGCCGAGCGGGGCATGCGACCGCCCCGACCCAGCTCGGCACCTACCGCGCTCGACACGCTGTTGCCCTCTCGACGACGGACGTTTCCCGACCGCCGAAGCCTACCCGGGGGTAGCCGTCGGCACTGTCGTTGCAGTGAGCCGGCCGCGCTGCGCATCGTCGAGCACACCGGCGAACAGGTCGCCGTACTCCTCGACGCGGTCGAGGACCTCGGCGGCGGTGAACGACAGCAACTCACCCGAGCCCACCTCGTCCCACGTGATCGGCGTCGAGACCGTCGGCTGCGGCCGGGCCCGCAGCGAGTACGGCGCGACGGTCGTCTTGGCCGGGTTGTTCTGGCTCCAGTCGACGAGCACCTTGCCGGGGCGCAGCTGCTTCGCCATCCGGGAGACGACGAGGTCGGGCCGGTCCTTCTCCAACCGCTGGGCCAGCGACCGGGCGTACGTCGAGGGCAGCTCGGGGTCGGCGCACCGGATCGGCGCGCTGACCTGCATGCCCTTCGATCCCGAGGTCTTGGCGAACGGCACGAACCCGTCGGCCACGAGCAGGTCGCGCAGCAGCACCGCGACCTCGCTGCACTCGACGATGGTGGCCGGCGGCCCCGGGTCGAGGTCGAACACGACGACGTCGGTGCGCGGCGTGCGGGCGCGGCGCGGCACCCGCCACTGCGGCACGTGCAGCTCCAGCGCGGCGAGGTTCGCCAACCAGACGAGGTCGGGCAGCGCCTCGACGACGACGTAGTCGATCGTCTCGCGATTCTTCGTCGAACCGGGGACGGGCAGGGTCTTGGTGCGCACCCAGTCCGGCGTGCCCCGGGTGGCGTTCTTCTCGTAGAAGAACGTGCCGTCGACGCCGTTGGGATAACGCTTGACGGTCAGCGGCCGGTCGGCCAGATGCGGCAGCAGCACCGGCGCGACGCGCGTGTAGTAGTCGATCACCTCGCCCTTGGCGAAACCCGCCTCCGGGTACAGCACCTTGTGCAGGTTCGACAGCGTCAGGTGCCGGCCCTCGACGTCGACGGTCACCTTCGCCTCAGCCATCGCGCGATTCCCCATCTCCCAGGGCCTCCTGCACCGTCTTGTCGTCCCGGACGCCGCGGAACACCGGGTGCCGCAGCCGGTGATCGCCCGTCCACGACGCGAACTCGACCTCGACGACCACCTCTGGCTCGACCCAGTGCATGTGCCGGCCGCCGATCGAGCGCGGGACGTCCGCGACGGCCGACGACAGACGTGCCGTCAGCCTGCCCTGGATCACCTGCGCGCTACGCCCGGACAGCCCGCTGCCCACCTTGCCCGCGAAGCGCAGGCCGTCGTCGGTGACCATGCCGAGCAGTAGCGAGCTCAGCGTGTCGGGGTGCTCGGCGGCGCCCTCCCAGCCGATCACCGCGAAGTCGCCCGAGCGCACGAAGCGCAGCTTGCGCCACAGCTCGCTGCGCCGGCCCGGGTGGTAGAGCGAGTCGGCGCGCTTGGCCACGACGCCCTCGAGTCCATGCTCGCGTGCCACGAGCTCGGTGGCCGGCCCGTCGTCGAACGACGGGCTGAGCGTCCAACCCTCGTGCTCGGCCGCGAAGCGCTCGAGCGTCGCCCGCCGCTCGGTGTACGGACGGGTGGTGAGGTCGACGCCGAAGCGGCGCAGCAGATCGAAGGCGACGAACGTCACCGGCGCGTCGACCGCGGCCCGGGCGACGTCCTTCGCGCCGCGCAGGTGCATGCGCGTCTGCAGCCGGCCGAAGGACGGGCGGCCGTCGACGAAGGCCACGATCTCGCCGTCGAGCAGCGCGTCGCCGGCGTCCGCGGCCTGCGCGAGCAGTTCTGGGTATCCCGCGGAGATGTCGTTGCCGCGCCGGCTGGTGAGCCGCACGCCGTGCTCGCCGACGTCGAGCAACGCCCGGATGCCGTCCCACTTGAACTCGTACGCCCAGCCCCCGCCGTGCGGCAGGGCCGAGGTCGCAGTGGCGAGCATGGGGTCCACCCGTCCAAACTATGGGCTAACCGTCGACTGGAGAGATCATGCGCTCGATCTGGAAGGGCAGTGTGTCCTTCGGCCTGGTCAGTATCGGCGTCAAGCTCTACGCCGCGACCGAGGAGAAAAGCGTCAGCTTCAACCAGGTCCGGCGTAGCGACGGCGCCCGCATCCGCTACAAGCGGGTGGCCGAGAGCGACGGCGAGGAGGTGCAGTACGCCGACATCGCGAAGGGCTACCAGCTCGGCTCCGGCGAGACGGTGGTGCTGACCGACGACGACTTCAAGGACCTGCCGCTGCCCAGTGCCCGCGTCGTCGACGTGCTGCAGTTCGTGCCGGCCGAGCAGATCGACCCGATCTACTACAACAAGAGCTACTACCTCGAGCCCGACAAGAGCGCGGTCAAGCCCTACGTCCTGCTGCGCGATGCGCTCGCCGACAGCGACACCGTCGGTGTGGTCAAGGTGGCCATCCGCAACCGAGAGCAGCTCGCCGTGCTGCGCGTGCGCGACGGCGTCATCCTGCTCGAGACCATGATCTGGCCCGACGAGGTGCGCGAGGCCGAGTTCGCCTTCCTCGACGAGGACGTCGAGTTGCGCCCGCAGGAGCAGCAGATGGCGCGCTCGCTCATCGAGAGCATGGCAGGGGACTTCGAGCCCGAGCAGTACACCGACGGCTACCGCGAGGCGCTCGAGTCGGTGATCGAGGCCAAGGTCGAGGGACGCGAGATCGTCGAGACCGAGGACCAGCAGCCCACGGCAGGCAACGTCGTCGACCTGATGTCCGCACTGCGGGCGTCGG
>CAZZZE010000408.1:0-2907 GCA_964658365.1 uncultured Jatrophihabitantaceae bacterium | reverse complement strand
GACACGACAGCGCCGCGACGATGAGCCCCACGACGCCGGACGCCGCGTACTGGTTGTGCCACGGGGTACTGACGCTGGTGCTGCTGATCTGGATCGACACGACCAGCGAGCCGATCACCGGCCCGAGGGTCCAGAAGCCCATGGCCGACGCGCGACCGAGTTGCGGGCTGAAGTCCCGGATGAGCGCTGGCGTGGCGACGAGGATGACGCCCTCGACGAGCCCGATCGCTCCGAAGACCACCGCGAAGCCGACCTTGCTGTCGGCCAGCGGGATACCGAGCAGGCAGAGCAACGCGACGATCAGCAGCCCACCGGTGATGATGTTGACGCGGCCCACCTTGTCGGCGAAGCCGGACACGAACGAGGCGACGGCGCCCAGGATGTAACCGACCACCGCGATGTTGACGTAGTAGACGAACGACATGTTGTAGTCGACGAGGATGCCGTTCTTGCCGCCCGTGCCGGCCGCGACGGCGCCGGCGAGATAGAACTGGTAGTAGAGGACGACGGTGGCCAGCACGACGATGCCGAGACAGGCATAGCGACGGCCGCCGCTCGGATAGTGATCAAGCTCGGTACGTCGCGTGCGCCGCGTTTCCGCCGGCTGTGACGTGGGAGCGGACATCGTCCCTGACGACATTTCCACCTCGGTGTGGTCTAGTTCACGACTATGAACGATTGTTTATAACACCACGAGGGGGTGGGTCAAACACCGTGACCGAGCCGCAACCGGACGCGGCGGAATTCGAGCGTCTCTTCGCCGATGCGGACGACCTGGACCACCTCAGCTACGCCGCGCGCCGGGTCCTCGCGATGTCGGCGGCGCTGTTCTACCGCGACGGCGTCGGGCAGACGTCGGTCCGCGACATCACGCGGGCCTGCGGGCTGTCGCCCGGCGCGTTGTACAACCACTTCGGGTCGAAGGACGACGTCCTCTACGCCCTCGTCTGCCACGGGCACGGCACTCTCGAGCGGCGCCTGCACCAGGCCGCGGACGCAGCCGGGCCGACGTATCGCGCGCAGCTGGCGGCGTTCGTCGGCGCGTACGTCCTGGCCCACCTGGAGAGTCCGCGGCTGGCCCAGCTCGTCCGGCGCGAGTACACCTACCTGTCCGACGCCCGCCGCGACGAGATCATCCGCATGCGGCGTCGGCTACGCCAGCGCCTGGCACGACTGCTCGCCGACGGTGAGCAGGCCGGTGAGCTGACCCTGATCGAGGGCGTCGACCGCGCCACACGCAGCGCGGTCATGATCCTGGACATGTGCAGCCGCACCAGCGAGTGGTTTCACCCCGACCGCGGCGGAATGCCCACACCGATACTGGCGCAGCGTTACGTCCAGGCCAGCCTGCGCCTGGTCGGCGCCCGGCACGACTGACCGAGCGCCGTCCGGCTCGTCAGAGACCCGAGACGTCCGCCTGCTTGGCCCGGACCGCCTCGGCGGCCTCCTTCAGGCCGGCGATCTCGGAGTCGGTGAGGTCGCGCTCGACGACCTTCTTCACGCCGCCGGCGCCGATCGAGGCCTCGACACCGAGGTAGACGCCGCTGATGCCGTACTCGCCGTCGACCCAGGCGCAGACCGGGATGGTCTCGCCCGAGTCGGTGATGACGGCGCGGGCCATACGGGCCGCGGCAGCCGACGGGGCGTAGTACGCCGAGCCGGTCTTGAGCAGCGCGACGACCTCAGCCCCGCCGTTGCGGGTGCGGGTGACGAGTTCCTCGATCTTGTCGGCCTCCATGACGTCGGCCAGCGGCTTGCCGTCGACGAAACAGGCCGAGGGCACGGGCACCATCGTGTCGCCGTGCGAGCCGAGGGTGAGGGTCTGCACCGAGCCGACCGGGACGCCGAGCGTGGTGGCGACGTTGTTGGTGAAGCGGGCGGTGTCGAGGACGCCGGCCTGGCCGAACACCCGGCTCTTCGGGAACTGCGAGGCCTGCTGCGCCAGCGCCGTCATCTCATCGAGCGGGTTCGACACGATGATGATGACCGCGTTCGGCGAGTGCTTGGCGACGTTCTCGGCCACGCCGCGGACGATGCCGGCGTTGACCTCGAGCAGGTCCATGCGGCTCATGCCCGGCTTGCGCGGCAGGCCGGCGGTGACGACCACGACGTCGGAACCGGCGGTGGCCTCGTAACCGCCGCCGTCAGCGGTGGTGGTCGCGCCGACGACGGTGGTCTCGAAGCCCTCGATCGGACGCGACTGGTTCATGTCCAGCGCCAGGCCCTCGGGCTTGCCCTCGACGATGTCGGTGAGCACGACGGTCTCGAACACGTCGTACTCGGCCAGGCGCTGTGCCGTGGTCGAACCGTAGAAGCCGGCCCCGACGACGGTGACCTTGCCGTGGCGATTGTCGGACATGCGATCTCTCCTCGGTTGAAAAAGTTCTGCATCGAAGGCTAGTCGGTGACCTTCTCCGCCCTGCGCCCGCCCGCTCAGTGCCGAAGGCGGATGTCGGTGGCAACGATCAGGCCACCGAAGATCAGGAAGCAGGCGGCGTCGACCCAGCGGTTGCGGATCGCCAGCATGCCCACCGACGCGCTCGGCAGCGCGAGGCGGAACGCGCCCGCGCCGAGCGCCACCGCGGCGATGGCGAGAGTGCCGCGCACGGGATGCTGCGGCTCGGCGAACAGGAAGGCGAAGCTGACGGCCAGCCCGGCCAGGACGACGAGGAACACGAACTGTTCGCGCACCCACAACCAGGCTCGGCCGAGCACGTCAGCCCTGATCGGCGAGCCGGCGCTCGGCGGCCTCGACCACGTTGGACAGCAGCATGGCCCGTGTCATGGGGCCGACTCCGCCCGGGTTGGGGCTGAGGTAACCGGCGATGTCGGCGACGTCTGGGGCGACATCGCCGGCGATCTTGCCGTCGACGCGACTGACGCCGGCGTCGAGCACCGCGGCCCCCG
>CAZZZE010000407.1:0-2924 GCA_964658365.1 uncultured Jatrophihabitantaceae bacterium | reverse complement strand
GTCACCTACCAGCTCGGCAACTGCCTGGCCGCGTTCAACCTGCCCATCCAGGAACGTCTGGCCGCCTCGCACGGCTACACCTTCGCGTTGGGCTGGACGATCCTGCCGGTCCTGCTGGTCGTCATCGTGCTGAGCGCGATCGGCCGCGAGGCGCGCGGGGTGGAGTTCGGCTCCAAGGAGACGACGGCGGCCGCGTCGCCGGCGCCGGCCACCTAGCCGCGCGGACGGCCCATGGAGGCGGGTCGGGACGATTCAGAGCACCGCGCCGGGGTTGAGGATGCCGTCGGGATCGAGGGCGTCCTTGATGCGATGGGTCAGCGCCATGACGTCGGGGCCGAGGTATTCGGGCAGCCACTCCTTCTTCAGCCGTCCCACGCCGTGCTCGCCGGTGATCGTCCCGTTCAGCGACAGGGCCAGGGCCATCACCTCGCCGAACGCGACCGCGGCGCGGGCCGTGGCCGCGGCGTCGAGGGGATCGAAGACGACCAGCGGATGAGTGTTGCCGTCACCGGCGTGGGCGACGACGGCGATGGTGATGTCGTTGGCGGCGGCGATCTTCTCGACGCCCTCGACCAGCGCGGGCAGGTTGGGGATGGGGACGCCGACGTCCTCGAGCAGCAGGTCGCCCTTCTTCTCCAAGGCGATGAACGCGGACCGCCGGGCCACGGCGAAGGCTTCACCCTCGTCCTGGTCGGCGGTGTAGAACACCGCACGGGCACCGGCCCCGCGGCAGGCTGCTTCGATCAGCTCGGCCTCCTGGGCCGCAGCGACGCCGGGTGCGTCGGACTGGGCCAGCAACTGCGCGCCCGCGCTGCGGTCCAGGCCCATCGAGAGCATGTCCTCGACCGCGTTGATCGACACGTTGTCCATCAGTTCCAGCATGGACGGTCGCATGGTGGCGACGATGGCCAGCACGGCCTGGCAGGCGTCGACCATCGAGGCGAACTCGGCCACCACCGTGCTCGCCGGCGGTTTGGCTGGGATCAATCGCAGCGTGGCCTCGGTGACGATGCCCAGCAGGCCCTCGGAGCCGACGAACAGTTTGGTGAGCGACAGCCCGGCCACGTCCTTGATCCGCGGGCCGCCGAGGCGAACCGCCGTGCCGTCGGCCAACACGACCTCGAGCCCGAGGACGTAGTCGGTGGTGACGCCGTACTTCACGCAGCACAGACCGCCGGCGTTGGTGGCCACGTTTCCGCCGATGGAGCAGATCTCGAACGAGGACGGGTCCGGCGGGTACCACAGGCCCGCCGCGGCCGCCGCCTTCTTGACCTCGATGTTGAGCAGCCCGGGCTGGACGACCGCGGTACGCGTCGGGGTGTCGATGTGGATGTCGCGCATCTTCTCCAGGCTCAGCACGATGCCGTCGGAGCGCGCGCTCGACCCGCCGGACAGCCCGCTGCCGGCGCCGCGCGGCACGACCGCGACCCGGTGCCGGGTGGCCCAGCGCATCGTCGCCTGGACGTCGGCGGTGGACGTCGCCCGCACGACCGCACGCGGCAGACCGGCGTTCGGGTCGCGGGCCCAGTCCTGGCGGTAGGTCGCGGTCACGTCGGGATCGGTGACGACAACCCCGGCGGGCAGTGCGCCGGCGAGTTCGGCGATCACATCATCGGAAGGCGCGCGCATGGGCCCGATTCTGCACCGCCGACCGGCGAATGCGCAGCTGCAGGTTCGTCCCGCCGCGAGGTGGTCGGCGTCGGCAGCTGGCGCGCGCATTTCACTCGACGGGTCGGGCAGGATGGTTGATCGTGGGGTTCATCGACGTCGTCGGCGTCCAGCACCAACTGGCCGATGGGCGGATCCTGCTCGACGACGTGACCTTCCGCGTCGGCGACGGATCGAAGACCGCGCTGGTCGGCGAGAACGGCGCGGGTAAGACGACCCTGCTGCGCATCATCAGCGGCGACCTGGCTCCGCAGACCGGATCCGTGGCTCGCGTGGGCGGCGTCGGCGTCATGCGCCAGTTCATCGGCTCGGTGCGAGACGCGACCACGGTGGCCGAGTTCCTGATCGGGCTCGCGCCGGCGCCTTTGCGCAGCGCGCACGATGCGGTCGAGCGCAGCGAGCTCGTGCTGATGGAACGTGACGACGAGGCCAGTCAGATGCGCTACGCCGAGGCACTCGCGGGCTGGGGGGATGCCGGCGGTTACGACGCCGAGGTCAGCTGGGACACCGTCACCGTCGCCGCGCTGGGAGTTCCGTTCGAACGGGCCAAGTACCGGCAGGTGTCGACCCTGTCCGGTGGCGAGCAGAAACGGCTGGCGCTGGAGGCATTGCTGCGCGGACCGGACGAGGTGTTGCTGCTCGACGAGCCAGACAACTACCTCGACGTTCCGGGCAAACGCTGGCTCGAGGAACGTCTGCTGGCCAGTAGCAAGACCGTGCTGTTCGTCAGCCACGACCGCGAGCTGCTGGCCAAGGTGGCCGGGCGGATCGTCACCGTCGAAGGCGGCACCGCGTGGGTGCACGGCGGCGGGTTCGGCAACTACCACCAGGCCCGCCTGGCCCGTCACGAGCGGATGGCCGACGACCGCAAGCGCTGGGACGACGAGCACGCCCGGCTGATCGAACTGGTGCGCACGCTGCAGCAGCAGGCCAAGATCAGCCCGGACATGGCGTCGCGTTACCACGCCATGCAGACCCGGCTGGCCAAGTTCGAGGCCCCTGGTCCGCCTCCGGACCGACCGCCGGAACAGAACGTGACGATGCGGCTGCGGGGCGGGCGCACCGGTGTGCGCGCGGTGACGTGTGAGCAACTGGAGCTCACCGGCCTGATGAAGCCGTTCGACCTGGAGATCTTCTACGGCGACCGGGTGGGGGTGCTGGGTTCCAACGGTGCGGGCAAATCCCATTTCCTGCGTTTACTGGCCGGGACTCCGGTCGCTCACACGGGCACGGCGAAGCTCGGCGCTCGCGTCGAG
>CAZZZE010000406.1:0-2924 GCA_964658365.1 uncultured Jatrophihabitantaceae bacterium | reverse complement strand
CCCCGACGCAGCGCGGAAGCTGTCCGGCGTGAGCACCGCAGCCAACCTGCTGACCATGGCCGCGGTGAACGCCGGCCCGACGAAGAAGGCGACAGCGACGAGCGCGACTACGAACGGTAACGGCACGCCGGGGATGGCCACGCAGAGGAAGAGCGCAGCACGGACGACATCCGCCGAGACCATGACCCAGACGCGGGGATAGCGATCACCGATGCCACCCAGAACGAAGCCGCCGAGGATCGCCGGCAGGTACGTGAGGGCGTAGGACAACGCGGTCCAGGCCACCGACGCGGTGCGGTCGAACACCAGGATGGACAGCGCGACCCGTCCGAACTGGTCGCCGGCAATGGACTGGGCCTCGGCAAGGTACGGGATGAGGAAATCCGGGTTGCGCGCTAACGACGGTTCGGTGCGCACTTGGCCGGTTTTCGCCCCGTTTGCCGACGTCATGATGACGCAGCGTAGTAGTACTTGCCTCACCTAACGGACGGTGTGGACAACTGCACGGGGCGACCGTGCACAATGACCTCAGCAGGGCTTCACCAGAAGCCGTACGAACCGCTCACCGCACCGGTGGGTCGGTCCTGTTCCGGGGGGCGCGACGAGCGAGTCAGCGGACATTGACTTCTTGCGTGCCCTCGCCGAGCGCATCGGGGTGCGGCTCATCGTCGTGGTGCCGGCCGACCGCCGCGCCCGCTGGGTGCTGCTCGACCGCGCCGCAGACCGCGACGAATCCGAGCTGCTCACCGACGTCTCGCAGCTCGAGGCCGTCGGACGGCACTGGCTGGGCACGATCGAGGCCCGGCCGGGTGACGCGCGCTCCTTCGAGCTGCCCGACGCCGCCGTAGCGTTGACGCCCACCCGTACCGCGTCGGGCGTGCTGTCCGGCGTGGTCGTCGCGGTGAAGGCCGCCGGCTCGCTGTGGAGCGACGCCGAGCGCCGGTTGCTGCGCTTCGCCACCGAGTACTTCCGCGACCGGCTGGACCACTGGGGGCACCGTCCCCTTCCCGCGATGGCACCGTCCGTCGAAGCGCTGGTCGGTGACGTCCCGCCCGCCGTGCCAGCGCGCGATCGGACCTCGCCGTTCGAGGGGGAACTGATCCTGAAGTACCAGCCCGAGGTCGATCTGCGCACCGGACGCATCGTCGCCGTCGAGGCCCTGGTCCGTTGGGCGCACCCCGAACGCGGCGAGGTCGGGCCCCTGGAGTTCATCGGCCTGGCCGAGCAGACCGGGCTGATCGGCGTCCTGGGCGGGTGGGTGATCGACCATTCCCTGCGCGATTTCGCAGCGTTCGCCGGCGGACGTCCCGGGCCGCCCCTCGTCCTGCGGGTGAACGTCTCACCTGTCCAGATGGTGGAGGGCGACATCGTCGGCTACTTCGCGGAGAAGCTGGCCGCGCACCGGCTCTCCGGCGAGCAGGTCTGCGTCGAGATCACCGAGAACGTCCTGGTCGAGGACGTCGCCGGGTTCACGACCGCTCTCGCCGGATTGCGTGAGCTCGGGATCCGCTCGGCCCTCGATGACATCGGCGCCGGCTTCAGCAGCCTGGCCCGGCTGCGCGACATCCCTGCCGACGCGATCAAACTGGACCGCGCGCTGGTCGCCGGACTGGCCCACGACTGGCGCGCGCAGGCCATCGTCCTCGCCCTCGTCCGCCTGGCGGGCGATCTCGGGATCGAGCTGATCGCCGAGGGGGTGGCGGACAACGCCGACGCCGAAGCCCTCGTACGCCTCGGCTGCGTCCGGGCTCAGGGCCATTGGATCTCGCGGCCGCTCGACGTCGCCGCCCTGGTCCCGTTGTTGGACCGGGGCTCGATCGAGCTGCCCGGCACCGCGTGGGTGAACTGACTGTTCGGCCTATCTCGGTCACTGCTTGTGCTTGCTCACTACTCAGGGTTAGGATTTAGGAACCGTCCGGCAGCTCCCCCCGTGCTGCCGGACGGTTCTTACGTTTCCGGCCCGTCCGCGGCTTCGGCTTCGGCTTGGAGGATCGCGCGGCGGAATCCCCTGGTCACCCGGCGCAGTTCGGTCTCCGGATCGAGCCCATCGGCCACCGCTTCCTCCACGAGGGCGAACAACCGCCCGCCGATGCTGTCCGGCGCGACACCGACCGCGATCTCGTGGCGCTGGGCGCGCGCGACGAGTTTGGCGGCCAGGGCCAGCGCCGGCTGGGCCAACGGCACGCCGTCGACGGCTGACGTCCGTCCCTTCTCGGCGACCTTCTGCCGTTCCCAGGTCTCGTTCAGCTCGTCGGGCGAGCCGGCGACCGCTCCGGCGAAGACGTGCGGATGGCGCCGGACCAGCTTGTCGGTGAGGTCGCCGGCGATGTCGTCGATCCCGAAACCGCCCGGCGCCTCCTGGGCGATGCGGGCGTGGAAGAGCACCTGCAGCAACAGGTCACCGAGCTCCTCGCGCAGCAGCGTCGCATCGTCGGTCTCGATGGCCTCGAGCACTTCGTAGCACTCCTCAACCAGGTAGCGGGCGAGCGAGGCGTGGGTCTGCGCGGCATCCCACGGGCAGCCGCCGGGCGAGCGCAGCCGGTCCATCACCTCGACCGCGCGCTGCAGCGACGGCAGTGGCGACGACACGTTCGACCTTCGGCTAGGACGCCGACGAGCTCTGCAGGCGCAGATAGCCGGGCAGCCCAGCCGCGGTCGTGGACTTCAGCGCCAAGTTCTTGCTGTCCCACGTGCCGTAGCGCGGGTTCACCGAGACGGGGAACTTCAGCTTCGCAGCGATGGTGTTGAGGTCTGTGCCCTGCTGGTTCGCCTGATTGAGCAGCGTCGCGTACACCTCGACGTCGAGGATGACCGAGGTCAGCCTGGAGCTGTACCCCTTGACCCCGAGCTGCTCGACCTTCGCCTTGGGTGACGCTCCGGCCAGGTACTGACGGCGCAGGGTGCTGAGCTGGCCCTTCGTCGGG
>CAZZZE010000405.1:0-2946 GCA_964658365.1 uncultured Jatrophihabitantaceae bacterium | reverse complement strand
GGAGGGCTCGCATAGTGGCCGAGTGCGGCGGTCTTGAAAACCGCTTCAGGGTGATCCCCTGACGTGGGTTCGAATCCCACGCCCTCCGCTCGGTTGACCGGATGACGTCGGCTAGCGATTCGCCAATATGGTACCAACGAATCGCGTAAGTGGTACCGTCCGAGTATGAGCACGAATCTTCGTCTCACCGACGAACTCGCGGCCGCTCTGCGCGAGGCCGCGACACGACGCGGCCGGTCGCAGCAGGACATCGTCCGCGAAGCGATCGCCAAGGAGCTAGGGTTAGTCACCGAGCTGACTGCCATGCAGCGCGCAGTTCGCGCCGGCGTCGTTGACGCTCCCGAGCCGTTCCGAGACACCGTTCCGACGCTGACGCTGCCTCACGGCAGCTCGTCGCTGGATCTGCTCGATCGCGAGGATCGTTGACCGACCTGTACGTCGATACGAGCGCGTTGCTCAAGCGGGTCTTCGTCGAAGCCGAATCACCACAGATCCGGACGATCCTGCGCGCGCGAAGCGCGAACGGCGACCTGATGGTCGCATCTGAGCTTGCGTGGGTCGAAGTGTCGCGAGCCTTGTTGCGGGCGGGAGTGGGCGATGTCGATGCTGCACTCAGCGCCGCCTGCGCCGGGATTGCACGGCAACCGATTGACTCGGTGGTGATGGCTCGCGCACGCACGATCGGCCCCGCGATCCTGCGATCCCTCGATGCAATCCACCTATCTTCGGCGATCAGTCTTGGTGTGGTCGAGATTCTGACGTTCGATGCGCGGTTGGCTGCGGCTGCAGAAGCTGTGGGTGTGAAAGCCATCCCATAAGGCTCGCCGGCCGGGCGCTCGCTCGGAGGGCATCGCGGATGACATGGGGTGGATCGGGTGTTGGGCCGGTATGACTCCGACCCTCGGCCGCATCGGCATCTGGACCCACTACAGCGCGATCTCCGCCCCACTCGCGGCCGAGATCGAGAAGCTCGGGTACGGCGCGATCTGGATCGGCGGCTCGCCCGACGGTGAGCTCGCGATCGTCGACGAGGTGCTCGACGCCACCGAGCACCTCGTCGTGGCGACCGGCATCGTCAACATCTGGAAGGACGACGCGCACACCGTCGCTGCGGCGCACCGGCGGATCACCGACGCGCATCCAGACCGCTTCCTGCTCGGCATCGGCGTCGGGCACCCCGAGGCCACGACCGACTACTCCCACCCCTACCGCAACCTCGTCGACTACCTCGACGTCCTGGACGCGGAGGGCGTGCCGAAGGACGAGCGGGTGCTGGCTGCGCTCGGCCCGAAGGTGCTGCGGCTGTCCGCGGAGCGCAGCGCCGGTGCGCACCCGTACCTGGTGACGCCGGAGCACACCCGCCAGGCCCGCGAGATCCTGGGCGACGGCGTGCTGCTGGCGCCGGAGCAGAAGATCGTGCTCGACACCGACCCGGAGAGGGCGCGCTCGGTCGGTCGGCCGGCCGTCGACAAGCCCTACCTGGGCCTGACCAATTACGTCAGCAACCTGCAGCGCCTGGGCTGGAGTGCAGCGGACCTGACCCGCCCGGGCAGCGACGAGCTCATCGACGCCCTCGTCGGGCACGGTGACGCGCCGACCGCTGCGGCCCGCGTGCAGGAGCACCTCGACGCCGGCGCCGACCACGTACCCGTCCAGCTGCTGACCGCGCCCGGTGTCGACGCCCTCCCGCAGTACCGCGCGCTGGCCGAGGTGCTGCTCGGGTGAGCGTCCGTCAGGCGCGCGGCCAGGCCACCACCTCGTCGTAGGCGCGGCGCCGGTCCCATCCGGTGAGCGCGGCGAGGGCTTTCGCGGCGGTCCGGGTGGGTACGCCGTCGGCGACCAGCGCGTCGACGGCGGCCCGCACCGTCGGGTCCAGCGCGTGGCGCGGCTCGCCGGCGTCGAGGCAGATCGCGACGTCCGTGCTCGTCGGTAGGTCGGGACGCCCACCGTCCTCGACACGGACGGGGTGGACGAACTCCTGCGCGACGACGCAGGCGCTGCTGCCCCGCACCGCGCGGGCCTGCGCAAGGACGTCGTCCACGACCCGGGCGGGGACGACGAGGACGAGCCGCGCTGCCGCGGGGGTATCGCGCAGAGCGGCGCGGACGTCGCCCTCGGCGTCGGCGAACACGACCGGGCCGGCGCTCGGCGAGGCCGCGGCGACCGCGAGACGCGGATTGAGGCCGACGACCTCGACGGCGCCGCCGGTGCCCGGCGCGCGCGGCAGGTCGGCGGTGGCGACCACGAGGGTGCGCGGGCCCTCACCCGCGCGGGGCTCGACCAGCCGGCGCGCCGCCTCGTCCTGGGCGACGACGACGTCGGCGCGCTCGTGTTCCGCCCGCACCGACGATGGCAGCCGGGCCGCGGCCGGGTCGACGTAGGCCAGCACGACGGTCGGCCGGTCGTCCGGGACGGCGATGACATCGACGGTGACGAGCGCGTCCGGGTCCTGCAGGGCCAGCACGAGCTCGCGGGGCAGGTCGGCCGAGGACGCGCTCGCGCCGGTGGCGAAGGTGCCGGGGCGGCGCAGCGGGCTGCGTCGGATCACGACCGGCCCGGACGGGTCCCACGCCGAGTTGGCGTCGGCGTCCAGGCTGAACCGAGGGTCGCCCGCGCTGATGCGGATCCGCACCCGCCCGGCCATCGGCTCGGCCGGTTCGGGCGCCCCGTCCACGACCTGCGTGCCCACCGCGATCACGCAGGTGGCACGGGCGGTGATGTCGGCGTCGGGCGAGAGTTCGAGGGTCTTGCCGTGCGTCGCGCGGATCGCGGGGTGGCCCCGCCCGACGAATCGCACCGCGCCAGGGTAGGCCGTGCGCCCTACGGTGAGGGCGTGCGGCAGGTCATCGGCAAGCGGACGCTCGACCTCGACGCCGCCGCGTTCGCCGCGCGGCGCGCGCCGTACGACCAGCTCGTGGTCGACCTCGGCACCGGCGACGGCAAGCA
>CAZZZE010000404.1:0-2952 GCA_964658365.1 uncultured Jatrophihabitantaceae bacterium | reverse complement strand
GGGCCTCGCCGGTGGCCGCCCCGCCGAAGACGACATTGAGCACGCCGGGCGGCAGGCCGGCGGCGGTGGCGGCCCGGACGAGCGCGATCGCGCCGAACGGTGTCTCCGGCGCCGGCTTCAGGACCACCGAGCACCCGGCGAGCAGTGCGGGGATCGCCTTCTTCACCTCGGCCCGCAACGGCGTGTTCCACGGGGTGATCCCGGCGACCACGCCGACCGGTGCGCGGGTGACGAGCGCGTTGCCCGCGGCGTCGACCCGCAGGTACTCGAGATCGAGAGCCTTGATGGACGCCACGTACATGTCGATGAGCGCCGGTGCTGCGCCGAGACCCCGAGCCTGCTGCAGTGGCAGTCCGAGGGTCGACGCGGTGTCGTGCGCGATCTGCTCGGCGTCGGCGACCAGCGCGTCGCGCAGGGCGAGGATCAGCTCGCAGCGTTCGGCCAGCGGCATACGCCTCCAGGGGCCGTCGTCGAAGGCGCTCTTCGCGGCGGCGACCGCGATGTCGACGTCGGCCGGATCGCACTCCGTGACGCGTGCGTACGCCTGCTCGGTGGCCGGGTTGACGACCACGTGCGTGTGGGTGCCCGAGACCGGGCGCCAGTGGCCGGCCGCGAAGAATTCCCGCTGTTGTCTCATGACTCCCCGATCCGCACTCCTGATCCGAGGCCGCGCGCCGTCAGGCGCCGGCCGGCGCTACCAACGACGTCCGCATCTCGCCGAGCTTCTCGATCCGCGTGATCAGCGTCTGGCCGGGACGCAGGTAGGTCGGTGGGTCGAGCGCCATCCCGACCCCGGACGGCGTGCCGGTGAAGATGACGTCACCGGGCAGCAGGGTGGTGATCGACGACAGCCTGGCCACGAGCTCCGGCACCCCGGAGATCATCTGGTTGGTCCGGCCCGACTGCAGCACGCGATCGCCCTCGATCTCGCACGACAGCGCGAGGTCGTCGGGGTCGTCGAGTTCGTCGACGGTCACCAGCGCCGGGCCCATGGGCCCGAATCCGGGGAAGCTCTTGCCGAGGCTGAACTGGGGCATGGGCGGCGTCATCTGCACCTCCCGCTCGGAGAGGTCCTGACCGATGGTCACCCCGGCGACATGGCTCCAGGCCTCGGCGGGACTGACGGCCTTGGCCCGCGTGCCGATGACGGCGACGAGTTCGACCTCCCAGTCGACGCTGTCGCTCGGCAGCTCGACGGAGGCGAAGGCCCCGGTGAGGCAGGTGCGGAACTTGGTGAACGTCGGCGGTGTGCCGACCTGCTCCGAGATCCCGGTCTCGGCGGCGTGCGCCTGGTAGTTCAGACCGATCGCGAAGACCTGCGCGGGCTCGGTCGAGGGCGGCCCGAGCAGCTCGCGGTTGATTCGGACGACCGCGTCCGGGACCGGGTCCGCAGCGAGCGCCTGGGCGGCCCACTGACGCAGCTCGGCCCAGCGCACGTAGGCCTCGGGGACCGACGCCGAGAACCGGCCCTCGCTGGCCCGCTGCACGTCGAGGCCGTCGAGCGGTACTCCTGCGCCGTCTACCGATGTGACGACGGTGAGCCGTCCGCCCACGTTGGCCAGCCGCACGAGGCCCTCTTCTCATGTCAGGACGAATCGTTAGATCATGGATTGTTGTTCTAGACATCCAGGAAGTTGAAAGTTAGCATATGGACACATCGCGATCCCGCGCCACGAGGCGCGTTCGGACGGCACCCAGCAGCACGAGGAGGAGTCATGGCTCCCAGTGACCGACTGACCGACCTGCTCGATCTGGACGAGGGCCTGATCGGCGCCGAGGTGTTCACCGATACCGAGATCTACAACCGCGAGATGCGTGACCTGTTCGGGCACACCTGGCTGTTCCTCGCGCACGAGAGCCAGCTCGCCAAACCGGGCGATTTCTTCTCGACCTTCATGGGTGCCGACGCGGTGATCGTCGTGCGCCAGCGGGACGGCGGGTTGAAGGCGATGCTGAATGTCTGTCGACACCGCGGCGTGCGGGTGTGCCGGGCCGACGAGGGCAATTCCAAGGCATTTACCTGCGTCTATCACGGCTGGACCTATGGGCTCGACGGCGAGCTGATCAATGTCCCCGGATATGAGCAGGTCTATCACTCGAAATTGGACAAGGCGAGCTGGGGTCTGGTGCAGATCCGGGTCGAGACCTACAAGGGTCTGATCTTCGGCAATTTCGATTGGGACGCCGAATCGCTGGTCGAGCACCTCGGCGACATGACGAATTACCTCGACTGCCTCGTGGATCGCCGCGAAGGCGGCAGCGAGGTCATGGTCGGCGTGCACAAGATGTCCATGAAGGGCAACTGGAAGCTGGCGGCCGAGCAACTCGCCGGCGACACCTACCACACGGCCATGACGCACTCCTCCGCGTTCAGCATCCGCCAGACGGACGGCGGCGCCGCGCGTGCCGCGAACCGCCGGGAGGGGCGTCAGTACAGCTCCGACCGCGGTCACGGCGTTGCCGGCTTCTCGCTGTCGAACGAGGGCGACATCGCCACCATGGCCGCCGAGGGCGCCGATCCGGTACTGACCGAGTACTTCGAGCGGATCGGTCTCGAGACCGAACTTCGCCTCGGCAAGTCCTTCGCCCAGGGCCCGACCCGCACCGCCGGGCTGGTGTTCCCGAACCTGGGTTACCTCGCCGGCGGCATCGGTTCGACCTACATCGCGGTCTTCCACCCGAAGGGGCCCGACCGCTTCGAGTGGTGGCGCTGGTGCCTGGTCGACGCTGCGGCAACGCCGGAGGAGAAGGCGAAGATGGTGCAGGCGAACGCGATCTGGCCATTGAGCCTGGGCGATGCCGACGACGGTGAGAACTGGAGCGAGCTGCAGCGCAACCTGGTCGGGCCGCAGTCGCACTCGCTGAAGCTGAACTACTCGATGGGTATCGGCTTCGACCGCGATGACGACCCGGACTTCCCGGGCCACATCAACTACCAGACGTACGGCGAGA
>CAZZZE010000403.1:0-2976 GCA_964658365.1 uncultured Jatrophihabitantaceae bacterium | reverse complement strand
GTCGAGGCCTTGAGGCCCATCTTGTGCTCGACGTTGGTGACGAAGGCGCCGTTGCGCTCGCCCAGCTCGCCGGTCTCGGCGTCGAAGTGGAACTTCGGCACGACGAACAGCGACAGGCCCTTGGTGCCGGCCTGCGCGCCCTCGGGTCGGGCCAGCACCAGGTGGACGATGTTCTCGGTCATGTCCTGCTCGGCGGAGGTGATGAAGCGCTTGACGCCCTCGATGTGCCACGACCCGTCGGGCTGCTCGATCGCCTTGGTCTTGCCGGCGCCGACGTCGGACCCGGCGTCGGGCTCGGTGAGCACCATGGTGGCGCCCCAGCCGCGGTCGACCATGATCTGCGCGATCTTCTTCTGCGCGTCGTTTCCGTTGGCGTAGAGGATGCCGGCGAACGGCGCCCCGGCCATGTACATGTGCAGCGCCGGGTTCGAGCCCAGCACCTGCTCGGCGACGGCCCACACCACGGTGCGCGGGACCTGCTGGCCGCCGAGCTCGGGGATTGTCTCGAGGCGCCACCACTCGCTGTCCTGCAGCACCCGGTAGGACTTCTTGAACGACTCCGGCAGGGTCACGGTGTAGGTGTCCGGGTCGAAGACCGGCGGGTTGCGGTCGGCGTCGACGAACGACGCGGCGAGCGGGCCCTCGGCCAGCTTGGCGACCTCGGCGATGATGCCGCGCGCGGTGTCCTCGTCGACCTCGTCGAACGGGGGGTGCTGGAGGGTCTGATCGGTGCCGAAGACCTCGAAGAGGTTGAACTCGATGTCGCGGACGTTGCTCTTGTAGTGGCTCATGGCCGGATCTCCTTGCAAGTTACTGGTCGGTAACTTCAGGATATTACCGGCCAGTAGCTTTGAGCAAGGTGACGTGGCGAAGCTCGCCAAGCGAGTCCGCGCCGGATCAGAAGATGACGCGCAGGTTGATTGTCTCCGGCATGGCCCGGATCTGGTCGACGATCGCCTGGGTGGTGCCGCTGGCGGAGTCGGTGACCACGTAGCCGACGTCGCCGCGGGTGCCGAGCAGCTGGGCCTCGACGTTGACGCCGTGCTCGGCGAGCAGGCCGTTGACCCGGGCGAGCACGCCAGGGACGTTGCGGTGCAGCAGGATCAGGCGCAGCGTGCCCTCGGCGCGGGGCAGCGACAGGCCCGGCACATTGACGCTCATGGCCGTCGAGCCGTCGCGGACGTAGTCGCGGAACTTGCCGGCCACGAAGCGGCCGATGTCCTGCTGCGCCTCCTCGGTGGACCCGCCGATGTGCGGGGTCAGGATGACGTTGGCCAATCCGCGCAGCTCGGAGACGAACTCGTCGCCCCGGCGCTTGGGCTCGACCGGGAAGACGTCGACGGCGGCGCCGGCGATGTGCCCCGACTCGATGTGCGTGCGCAGGGCGGCGTAGTCGACGACGAACCCGCGGGAGAGGTTGAGGAAGAGCGAACCCGGCTTCATGGTGGCGAACTCACCCTCGCCGAAGAAGTTCTCGTTGGCCGGCCGACCATCGACGTGCAGCGTGATGACGTCGGACTCGGCCAGCACCTCCTTCATCGACAGGCACCGCTTCGCATTGCCCAGCGCGAGCCGGTCGGCGGTGTCGAAGAACAGCACCTTCATGCCGAGGTTCTCGGCGAGCACCGAGAGCTGGGTGCCGATGTTGCCGTAGCCGATGATCCCGAGCGTGCGACCGCGGACCTCGTGCGCGCCGGTGGCCGACTTGTCCCAGACGCCGGCATGCATGAGGGCGTTCTTCTCGGTCAGGCGACGGGTCAGCGAGATGATCTCGGAGATCGCCATCTCGACGACCGAGCGGGTGTTGGAGAACGGCGCGTTGAAGACGGTGACGCCGTGCACGGACGCGGCGTCGAGGTCGATCTGGTTGGTGCCGATGCAGAAGGCGCCGATGGCGATGAGCTTGTCGGCCGCGGCGATGACCCGCGCGGTGACCTGCGTCTTGGACCGGATGCCGAGCAACGAGACGCCCTGGATGCGGACGATCAGCTCGTCCTCGTCGAGGGCGCCGTCGGCCGTCTCGACGGAGAACCCGCAGGAGGTCAGGATCTCGACGGCGTCGGGGTGGATCTGCTCGAGGAGCAGGACTCGGACGGGCGCGTCGGACATGTGGGTGCCTTCGAGTGGGGAGCGGTCGGGCCGCCCCCCACTCTAGTGAGCCGCTGTCACCGGGTTACCGGTGTGCGGGAAGGTGACGCTGCGCAGCCGGTTCGCCCGGCGCGCGCCGAGCCGCTCAGGCGCGGATCGAGCGACGCCCGGTGACCCGGCGGTAGATGAGCAGGGCGATGACCCCGCCGATGACCGACCCGATCAGGCCGGACGGCTGGAAGTAGCCCTCGGCCTTGTCCTTGCCGAAGATCACGTAGCCGAGGAAGCCGCCGATGAACGACCCGACGATGCCCAGCAACACCGTGCCGCCGAAGCCGAGGTGATCCTTGCCCGGCACGAGCAGGCGGGCCAGCGCACCGGCGATGAGGCCGACGATCACGAGCGTGACGATGAAGCCGAACATGATGTCCTCCCTGTGGCCGCACGCGCACGGCCGGTCGCAGGAAGGGTTACCCCTGTTCGACGGGAGAGCTAACCGCGACCCGGCTGATGCCAATGCCGCCGGGGGTGTCGGCGCCGTAGCGCTGGATCTCGCGGCGCAGGTCGAGCGGCCGGACGGACATGCGGCCGTCGAGCGCGGCGTCGTCGAGCTGATCGGCGGGCACGATCCAGGCGATCTCGAACTCGAGCCCGTCCGGATCCTGGCCGTAGAGGGACTTGGTCGTGCTGTGGTCGGACGCGCCGACGAGAGCGCCGGCGTCGGCCAGGCGGCCGGCCAGGGCCTCGAGCTCGGCGAGGGTGTCGACCTCCCAGGCCAGGTGGTAGAGCCCGGTCGTGCTGCGGCCGGCCTCGGACGGGCCGGCACCGGCCACCTGGAACAGGCCGAGGTCGTGGTCGTTGGTGGACCCTGCGGCGCGCAGGAACGCC
>CAZZZE010000402.1:0-2977 GCA_964658365.1 uncultured Jatrophihabitantaceae bacterium | reverse complement strand
TCCCAGCTGGTGATCTTGGTCGGGACGATGCGCAACCAACCGTGCCGCTGGTCGTGGAACATCTCACCGTTGTTCGCACCCATGTACTTGGCCCCGAAGATCCGCTCGACGTCGCTCAGCGCGTCGTCGGGCGTGCCGGTGCGCGGCAGCTCACCGACGACCTCGGCCCGGCCGGTGAGCTCGACGCCGCGCAGCTCGAAGTACTCGACGCCCGCATCGACGACCACGCCGATCCGCGGGTCGCGTTGCAGGTCCGTCCACCGCTGGCTCCGGACGATCGAGTACAGCCAGATCGCGCTGCCGTCCCACGCGAACCACAGCGGCGTGGCGTGCGGGCCGTCCGGGCCGGTCGTCGCGACCCGGCAGGTGCGCTCCTCGGCGAGGAAGGCGTCGCGCTCGAGGTCGGTCATCGCGATCTTGCGACCCCGGCGCTGGGGTCGCAGCTCGTCAGCCATGTCCCGGGACGCTACGCCAGGCGGGTCAGCTCGACGGTGACCGTCAGGCCGGTGGTGCGGTGCGGCCCGGCCACGATGCCCTTGATCGGGGGGACGTCGGTGTAGTCGCGGCCCGAGCCGATCATCACGTGCCGCTCGACGACCGGCGCAGCGTTCGTCGGGTCGTAGGCGCTCCATTCGCCGAGCCACCACTCGACCCACGCGTGGCTCTCGCCCTGCGCGGTCTCGCCGATGACCGGCTCGGAGGCCGGGTGCAGGTAGCCCGAGACGTAGCGGGCCGGGATGCCGACGTGCCGCAGGGCGCCGACCACCAGGTGGGCGTAGTCCTGGCACACCCCGCTGCGCGCGGCCCAGGCCTCGACGGCCTTGGTCTGCACCTCGGTGGCGCCGACGACGTAGGTCATCGCGTCGTGCACCGCGTTGCTGAGCAGGGTCGCGGCGGCGCTCGGGGGGTTGTCGGCCGCGATGGACTGCGCGAGGTCGCCGAGCTCGACCGGGGGTGCGGTGGCCGGGGTCTGCTGCAGGAACTCGTTGAACCGGTCGTGGACGTCGGCGGCGTGCACCTCGTCCCAGGTCAGGTCGCTGGGCTGCGGACGCTTGGACACGTCGAGTTCGACGAGGCTCGAGGACCGGACATCGAGCGAGCGGTGCGCCCCATTGGCCTCGAAGACGCGGACGTCGGCGCCCCAGTAGTCGATGTAGCGGTACTGCCAGGTGGCCGGCTCGATCTGCAGGTCGGACTCGAGGCGGGTCTGCCACGGCAGCTGGATCGGCGTCACCCGCGCCTCGTTGAACGACGCGCTGACCGTGCGGTCGTACTCGTAGTGCGATGTGTGCTTGATCCGGTAGCGGGTCGTCATGTCAAGACACCATCCAGGAGGTCACGACGCTGCGCGGGAAGTACCGCTGCGCCACCGCGTCGCCGGCCACCGAGCACGCGCTCTGGACGCGCTCCATGACCTGGTAGACGTCCTCGAGCAGCTCGGCCGGCGGCGCGAACTCGAGCTCGGAACGGATCATGCCGAGCACGCGGTGCGCCTGGCTGGCGCGGGCGTGGTCGTCGACGCCGTGGCGGGCCGCGAGCTTGTCGAGACTCTTCTCGGCCACGACCAGCGCGCTCATCAGCGAGCGCGGGAAGATCGGGTCGAGCAGCAGGAACTCGGCCGCCCGACGCTCGTCGACCGCGCCGCGGGCGCTGCGCAGGAAGGCCTGGTAGGCGCCGCAGCTCTGCAGCAGCAGCGCCCATGACGGGCCAGCCGTGCCGGCCAGCGCGCGGGCTGCGGCCAGCCGGGCGATCATGTCCGCGCGCTCGATGCTGCGGCCGAGCACCAGGAAGTGGTAGGCCTCGTCGCGCGACAGCGTGCCGTCGGCGGTGCCGTTGAAGGCGGCCGTCCGCTCGCGCACCCAGGTCAGGAACGGATGCGGGTACGCCCGCCGGCCCGGCCGCGACGCCTCGCGCCACGTGACGTTGATGCTCTCCCACAGCTCCGCCGACACGACCTCCCGCGAGCGGCGGCCGTTCTCGCGCGCCGCGCCGATCGCGCCGATGACCGACGCCGGCGTGGAACCGTCCCAGACCAGCGCCTCGAGCACCTCGTCGCGGCGCACCGTCTCGGCCCGCTCGTGCCCCATGGCCGACAGCAGCGACGCGCAGACGACGTCCTCGGGCGCCCACGGGTCATCGAGCAGCAGGCTGAGGTGGACGTCCACGATGCGTGCCGTGTCCTCGGCCCGCTCGACGTAACGCCCGATCCAGTACAGCGACTCCGCGATCCGGCTCAGCACGACTGCCCCTGCTGCTGCTGTTGCTGTTGCTGCTGCTGGCGGATCTCGATGTCGATAGCCGACTCGACGGCCGGCAGGGCGCCGTGCTCGCTGACGACGGGCCGGGTGACGGTGCGTGGGGCCGGCCCGGTGCGCTCGCCGGCGAGGACCCAGGTGTCCTTCGACCCGCCGCCCTGGCTGGAGTTGACGACCAGCGAGCCCTCGGGCAGCGCGACCCGGGTGAGACCGCCGGGCAGCACCCACACGTCGTCGCCGTCATTCACCGCGAACGGCCGGAGGTCGACGTGCCGCGGCGCGATCTCGTCGCCGATCAGCGTGGGCACGGTGGACAACTGGACGACGGGCTGGGCGATCCACCCGCGCGGGTCGAGGATGAGCCGCTTGCGCAGCGCCTCGAGTTCGTCGGCGGTGGCCTGCGGGCCGATGACGAGACCCTTGCCGCCGGCGCCGTCGACCGGCTTGACCACCAGCTCGTCGAGGCGGTCGAGGACCTCCTCGAGCGCGCCGGGGTCCTCGAGGCGCCAGGTGTCGACGTTGTTGAGCACCGGCTCCTCGCCCAGGTAGTAGCGGACGAGGTCCGGCAGGTAGGTGTAGATCAACTTGTCGTCGGCCACGCCGTTGCCCACCGCATTGGCGATGGTCACGTTGCCCGCACGCGCGGCGGTGAGCAGACCCGGGCAGCCGAGCGTCGAGTCGGCGCGGAACTGCACCGGGTCGAGCCACTCGTCGTCGGTGCG
>CAZZZE010000401.1:1599-2984 GCA_964658365.1 uncultured Jatrophihabitantaceae bacterium | reverse complement strand
CGTTGCGGGCGGCGGGGCGCAACGCCTGCGCGAGGCCGGCGTCGAGGTCGTCGCCGGCGTCGAACTGCACGCCGCCGAGTCCGGCGCGCTGCGCCCGTGGCTGCACGCGGTGCGCGCCGGGCGGCCTTTCGTGACCTGGAAGTACGCGGCCACCCTCGACGGGCGCGTCGCGGCCGCCGACGGGACCTCGCGCTGGATCACCGGCGTCGTGGCGCGCGTCGACGTCCACCGCTTACGCGCCGAGGTCGACGCCGTGCTGGTCGGCAGCGGCACCGTGCTCGCCGACGACCCCCAGCTCACCGTCCGCGACGGCGACACCGAAGCCGAGCACCAGCCATTGCGGGTGGTGCTCGATCGTCGCCACCGGATACCCGACGACGCGCGGGTGCTCGACGGCGCGGCCGAGACCGTCGTTCTCGACACCGCCGCACCGCAGTTCGCGCTCAAGGCCCTGCACGACCGCGGGGTCCGGCACGTGCTGCTCGAGGGTGGCCCCACCCTCGCCGGGGCCTTCATCGAGGCGCGGTGCGTCGACGAGGTCGTCGCCTACCTGGCCCCGACCCTGCTCGGCGGCGGTCCGAGCGCCCTGGGTGACGCGGGCATCGGAACACTCGCCGACGCCGCGCTGTTGGACGTGGAGTCGGTGACCCGGTTGGGTTCCGACATCAAGATCGTCGCGCGCCCGCGCTGGGCGGACGACGGCACACCCGACACCGAGGACGGCTGACGTGTTCACCGGGATCATCGAGGAAGTCGGCGAGGTCGCGGCCATCACCCGCCGTGGCGATTCCGCAGTGCTGACCATCGCAGCGGCCCGCATCGTCGACGACCTCGTCCACGGCGCCTCGATCGCCGTCAACGGCGTCTGCCTGACCGTCGTCGGCTGGGACGCCGGCGGCACGCAGGTCACCGTCGACTTCGACGTCATGGGCGAGACGCTCGCCCGCTCGGTCATCGGCGGCCTCTCGGTGGGCGACCGGGTGAACCTCGAGCGCGCCACCCGCGCCGACGCCCGCCTCGACGGGCACGTCGTCCAGGGGCACGTCGACGGCACCGCAACGGTCGTCTCGCGGACCCCCGGCGACGCCTGGGAGGCCGTGCGCTTCTCGGTGCCCCTCGACCTCGCCCGCTTCCTGGCCGAGAAGGGCTCGGTGGCCGTGGACGGCGTCTCGCTGACGGTCAGCGCCGTCGGCCCGGACTGGTTCGAGGTCGGGCTCATCCCCGAGACGCTGCGCGCCACCACCCTGGGTGGGCGCCGGCCCGGCGATGCTGTCAACCTGGAAGCGGACGTGCTCGCCAAGTACGTCGCCCGACTGATGGAGACCCGACCGTGATCGACCTCCGCCGCGCTCCGGCCGCCAGCACCGACTGCGTCGTCGGATGAC
>CAZZZE010000401.1:0-1499 GCA_964658365.1 uncultured Jatrophihabitantaceae bacterium | reverse complement strand
ATGACGAGCACCCTGCGCCTGGACACCGTCGAGCGGGCGATCGCGGACATCAAGTCGGGCAAGGCCGTGGTCGTCATCGACGACGAGGACCGCGAGAACGAGGGCGATCTCATCCTGGCCGCGGAGCTGGCCACGCCCGAGCTGATCGCGTTCATGATCCGCTACACCTCGGGCTACATCTGCGCGTCGCTGTCCGAGGCCGACGCCGACCGGCTCGACCTGCCGCCGATGTTCCACACCAACCAGGACCGTCGCGGCACCGCGTACACCGTCACCGTCGATGCGCGCGAGGGCGTCGACACCGGCATCTCGGCCACCGACCGCGCGCACACGATCAGGCTGCTCGCCGACCCGGACTCCGCCGCAGCAGATTTCTCCCGCCCGGGACATGTCGTGCCGCTGCGGGCCAAGGACGGCGGCGTCCTGCGCCGCCCCGGGCACACCGAAGCCGCGGTCGACCTCGCCGTGCTCGCCGGTCTGCACCCGGCCGGCGTGCTGTGCGAGATCGTCAGCGAGAAGGACCCCGTGCACATGGCACGCGGCGAGGAGCTGCGGGTCTTCGCCGACGAGCACGATCTTGCGATGATCGCCATCGCCGACCTCATCGCCTACCGGCGGCGCTTCGAGAAGCTCGTCGAGCGCATCGCGTCGGCCCGCGTACCACTGCGGCACGGCCAGTTCATGGCGGTCGGGTACTCCTCGAGCTACGACGACCGCGAGCACGTCGCCTTCGTCTACGGAGACATCGGCGACGGCGAGGACGTCCTGGTGCGGGTGCACTCCGAGTGCCTCACCGGCGACGTCTTCGGTTCGCTGCGCTGCGACTGCGGCCCGCAACTCGACGCGGCGCTGGCCGCCGTCGCCCGCGAGGGCCGCGGCGTCGTGCTCTACGTCCGCGGGCACGAGGGCCGCGGGATCGGCCTGCTGCACAAGCTGCAGGCCTACCAGCTGCAGGACGCCGGCGCGGACACGCTCGACGCCAACCTGGCTCTCGATCTGCCCGCCGACGCGCGCGACTACGGCACCGGCGCGCAGATCCTCGTCGACCTCGGCGTGCACTCCATGCGGCTGCTGACCAACAATCCCGCCAAGCGCGCCGGCCTCGAGGGCTACGGCCTGCACATCACCGGCCGCGAGCCGCTGCCGGTGCACGCGAACCCCGAGAACCTGCGCTACCTGCAGACCAAGCGCGACCGCATGGGCCACGACCCGGACTTCATCATCGAGAGCGAGCTGTAGACGTGTCCGGCGAGGGCGCGCCCGCGATCGCGGTCGAGGGTGCCGAGAAGCTGAAGGTCCTGGTCGTTGCCAGCGAGTGGCACCAGACCGTGATGGATGGTCTGCTCTGCGGTGCCCGTCGCGCGTTGGCCGAGGCCGGGGTCACCGACGCCACCGAGCTGCGGGTGCCGGGCGTGTTCGAGCTGCCGGTCGCGGCGTCACGGGCCGCCGCCCACGGGTTCGACGCCATCGTCGCCCTGGGCGTTGTCATCCGGGGTGGC
>CAZZZE010000400.1:0-2994 GCA_964658365.1 uncultured Jatrophihabitantaceae bacterium | reverse complement strand
TCGCCGACGTCGTCCGCGCGGGCAAGGCGCTCTACATCGGGGTCAGCGAGTGGACGCCCGAACAGATCCGCGCCGGCCACGCGCTGGCCACCGACCTCGGCATCTCGCTGATCAGCAGCCAGCCGCAGTACTCGATGCTGTGGCGGGTCATCGAGGACGACGTCGTGCCCACCTGCGAGCAGCTCGGCCTGGGCCAGATCGTGTGGTCGCCGATCGCGCAGGGCGTGCTGACCGGCAAGTACAAGCCGGGCGAGGACTACCCCGCCGGCTCACGGGCCACCGACACCAACGGCGGCGCCGACATGATCAAGCGCTGGATGAACGACGACGTCCTGACCCGGGTCCAACGGCTGGCCCCGATCGCCGGCGATCTCGGGCTGTCGATGGCCCAGCTGGCCGTGGCCTGGGTGCTGCAGAACAGCAACGTCTCGGCCGCACTGGTCGGGGCGTCGCGCCCCGAGCAGGTCGTCGACAACGTCAAGGCCGCCGGGGTCAGCATCCCCGCCGACGCCATGGCGGCGATCGACGACGCGCTCGGCGACGCCGTCACTCGCGACCCCGCGGTGGTGGCCCGCTCGACCCCGCAGCGCCGGCCCGTCTGAGGCCGGTCAGCCCTTGGTGCTGCCGAGGGTGAGCCCGGCGATGAACTGGCGCTGCAACGTCAGGTAGACGGCGAGCGTCGGGATCGCGATGATCAGCGCACCCGCGGCCAGCAGGTTGTTGTTCTGGGCGAACTGGCCCTTGAGGTCGTTGATCGCCGAGGTGATCGGCCGCTTGTCGCCGGTCGACTCGAGCGTCAGGGCCCAGAAGAAATCGTTGTAGATCCAGGTGGTCAGCAAGGTGGCGAGCGCGGCCAGCGCCGGACGGCACAACGGCATCGTGATCCGCCAGTAGCGCGTCCAGACCGAGGCGCCGTCGACCAGCGCCGCCTCGGTGAGCTCGTCCGGGATGGTGCGCATGAAATTGCTCAGCACGAACACGCAGAACCCGGTCTGGAAGGCGACGTTGATCAGGATGAGCCCGAACGTCGAGTCGTAGAGCTCGCCCGACGAGCTGAGGAACGTCGGCACGTGCACGTTGGTGTAGATCTTGAACAGCGGCGCGAGCAGGACCTGCTGCGGCAGCAGGTTGCCGGCCGTGAACAGCAGCAGCATGGCCAGGTTGAAGCGGAACGAGAAGCGCGCTACGACGAACGCGACGGTCGAGGCGAAGAACAGCGTCACGATCACCGCCGGCACCGTGATCTTGACCGAGTTCCAGAAGAAGTGCAGCAGCTGACCCTGCGTCCAGGCGTCGCTGTAGTTGCTGAACGTCAGCGAGTGGGCGAGCGAGAAGTAGCCGTAGCGGTTGGTGTCGGACTCGGGCCGGACTGAGGTGTAGAGCGTCCAGAGGAGCGGCACCAGCCACAGCACCGCGAGCAGGAAGATCAAGACGTGGGCCCACAGCCCGGACCGCGGCTCGCTCTGGCGCCGCTCGGCCTGCTCGACGGCCACGGCGTCGTCGGTGCCGGGTGGCGGGGTGGCCAGTACGGTCATCGCTGGTCGTCCTTCCGGAACTGCTGGCTGAGGAAGAAGCAGATCGGCACCAGCGAGATGACGAGCAGGACGACACCCAGCGCCGAGCCGTACCCGATGCGGTTGGCCGGGCCGGTGATGTAGGTCGTGATCATCGCCGAGATCAGCTGCAGGCCGTTGGTGCCACCGTTGGTGACGAAGACCAGGTCGAACGCGCGCAGCGACTCGATGACGGTGACCACGACGATGACGTTGTTGATCGGGCGCATCACCGGGAAGGTGACGTGCCAGAACGTCTGCCACGCACTGGCGCCGTCGAGCGACGCCGCCTCGCGCAGCGCCGGGTCGAAGGCCTTGAGCCCGGCCAGGTAGAGCACCATCACGTAGCCGGCCTGGCGCCACGTCGCCTCGACGAGCACCGCCCACAGATTGAGGTGCGGGTTGCCGAGGAAGTCGATCGAGTCGTTCGGCGAGGTCTTGCCGAGGATGCCGTTGATCAACCCGAACTGCTGGGAGTAGACGACCTGCCAGATGATCCCGATCAGCGCCAGCGACAGCATCACCGGCAGGAAGAAGATGCTCTGGTAGACGCGGCTGCCGCGGATGCCGCGATCGAGCAGCACGGCCAGGCCCACCCCCAGTGGGGTGGCGATGACGGTGAACTCGACCAACCAGATGACGTTGTGCCGCACCGCCGGCCAGAAGTCCGGGTCGATGGTGCGCATGAACGTGTAGTTGGCGCCGCCGACCTCGTGCACCGGCGCCGCGCTGTGGGCATCGGTGAACGACAGGAACACCGTCGACACCGCGGGACCCCAGATGAGCGCGAGTTCGAGCAGCAACGGCACGCCCACCATGGCGGTGAGCACCAGCCTGTCGCGGCCGCTCAGCGTCGGGGCGCGCCGCCGGCGCCGTGCCGATCCGCGAACGGCGCGACCGGCCGGTGTCGCCTCTCGAACACTCATCCCCCGGCTCAGGTGAAGATCGACTTGGCCTGCGCCTCGAGCTTGCTGCACACCGAGGACGCCGACTTCGGGTTGTTGAGGAAGTCGTTGAGGGCGTTCTGCATGATCGGGTAGGCGAAGTCCGGGCGGGTGTCGCGGTCGAGGAACTGGGCCAGGTTCTTGGTGCTCTGGATCAGCTGCACCGACTGCTTCTGCAACGCCGTGTACGTGGAGGTGGCGTAGTCGGTGGCGGTGCCGATGTCGCTCGGGTTGGGCTTGAGGAACGTCTCCTCCGCCTTCGCGGAGCCGAGGTACTCCATCAACGCCACCGCCGCAGCCCGGTTCTTGACCTTCTTGCTCATCAGGAAGCCGTCGATCGGTGCGTCGATGGCGCTGTCGGTCGGGTACTCGGACGTGATCTGCGGGAACGGGAAGAAGCTCAGGTCGGGCAGGTTGCTCTTGGCCACCTGCGGGCCGACCTGGTCGGTGCCCTGGAAGATCATCGCCGAGTTCTTGTTCGCGTCGAAGACCTGCAC
>CAZZZE010000399.1:0-2998 GCA_964658365.1 uncultured Jatrophihabitantaceae bacterium | reverse complement strand
TGTCCGCCGTCGAGTCGCCTGCGTCCAGCCGACCCGCACGCTTTCGCGGGCGGGCGTCACGTGGCTTCGAAACCAGCATCGTTCCCCGGACACCGACCGGCGACGAGCGCGAACAGCTCGATCCGGCGATCGAGGACGAGCACGTCGAGACCTGGCACCTCGTCCACCTCGCCCAGCAGGGCGACGGCGAGGCGTTCGGGATGCTCTACGACCGCTACGTCGACTCGGTGTTCCGCTTCATCTACTACCGCGTCAACGACCGCGCGCTGGCCGAGGACTTCACCAGCGAGACGTTCGTGCGCGCGCTGCGGCGGATCTCGACCATCACCTACCAGGGCCGCGACATCGGCGCCTGGTTCGTCACCATCGCCCGCAACATCGTCCTGGACCACGTGAAGTCGGCACGCCACCGCCTCGAGACCCCCACCGGCGAGACGATCGAGGGCACCGAGCGGTCGCCGAGCACCGAGGCCGCCGTCCTGGACACCCTGGCCTCCGAGCAGCTGATGGCCGCCGTCGCGCAGCTCGGTGACGAGCAGCGTGAGTGCGTGATGCTGCGGTTCATGCAGGGCCTGTCGGTCAGCGAGACCGCGGCCGTGATGGGCAAGAACGACGGCGCGATCAAGGCCCTTCAGCACCGCGCCGTGCGCAAGCTGGCCGACCTCGTCGGGGACGAGCTGCGATGAGGGCGCAGATGGTTTTAAGCATGTCCGTGACAAGCCGTATCGGACGTGGTTTTGCGTCGTTGAGACGGTTGGACGACGGAGTACGACCGTCGCCGGCGCGAAAGGCCCCAGCATGGATCCGCGGTACGGCGAGATGAGCGAGCATCGGGTGTCGATGCTGCGCTCCGCGCTGCGTCGCGGCAGCCGTCTCAAGTACGAGGACCCGGCGACCTCCCGCGACCCGCGGGTCCGCGCCGTCGTCGAGGGGCTGCGCGCAGTCGACTACGCGCCCGCACCGTCCCCGCACTTCCGCGCCGAGCTGCGGGCGCAGCTGGTCGCGGTGGCCCCGCGGATCATCGCTGAGAGCGCACCAGAGGACGAGCACGCGACCGCGGCCTCGTCCGCCCGCACGGCACATCAGACCGTCGACAAGTTAGGGGCGCATGCGCGCCGTCGCCGCTTCGCCCGGCCGATCGCGGTGACCGCCTCCATGGCGGCCGCGTTGCTGCTGCTGTTCGGCGGGGCCGTCTGGCAGAGCCACAAGGCGCTGCCCGGGGACTCGCTGTACGGGTTGAAGCGGGCCGGCGAGAACGTCCAGCTGGCGCTGTCCTCGGGCGGAACCGACCGCGGGCACGACTACCTGCGGTTGGCCGGCACCCGGGTTAACGAGGCGCAGGCCCTGCTGCACCGCGATTCCGCGTCGGCCGCGGGCCGGGGCACACTGGCCGCCGGGCTCTCGGCACACACCGCCCGCCTCATCGCCTCGAACCTCGCCTCGGCCGACTCCGACCTGCGCCACGGCAGCGACCTGCTGAACACGCAGGCCGTGACCGCCCGCTCGCAGAGCCCCCTCGCGGTGCTCACCCGGTGGGCGCCCAGTCAGCTCACCCGGTTGCAGACCCTCGCCGCCGCGCTGCCCGAAGGCTCGCTGCGAGATCGCGCCCGCACCTCATGGACGCTGACGAACTCGGCGCTCGCGCGGGCCCGCTCGCTGGCGCCGGCCGTCGACGCCGGCTGCGCATCCACCGCGAGCACCGACGCGCTGGGCCCGGTGCCGACGTGTGCGGCCGGCACGCCCGGCAGCAGCACCCCCACGTCGCGCGTCCCCGGATCCACCCCGACGCCGGCGTCCAGCACCAACCGCACGGCAACGCCGTCCGCAGGCAGCGTTGGCGGACAGAACACCACCACCAATCGCACGCTCCCGACGAGCCGGTCGAAGACGCCGGCCACCTCCTCCGGCGCCGGGTCCGGCAAGATCCGCCTGCCAACGGCGCTGCCCAGCAAGCCGGTCTCCGTCGGCAGCTGCGGCATCTCGGTCCGGGTCGGGCCTATCGGAATCGGCGTCGGGCAGTGTCCGTCACACTCCTGACGAGCCCCTCCGGAGCTCGGATCACCCCGATAGGCTGACAACCGTGCGCGGGACGGCGGGCAGGCCCAGCGGACACGATCGCGCGCCCGACCCGGCGGCCGGCCCATCCGCCGACGTCGTCGACATCCTCGACGTCGAGACGCTCGGCCTCGAGGAGCTCGTCCGGCCGGCTCCCGACCCCACCGGTGCGGCGTTCTTCGACGTCGACAACACGATGATGATCGGCGCGTCGATCTACCACTTCGCCAGGGGACTCGCAGCGCGCGACTTCTTCACCTGGCGCGACCTCACGACCTTCGCGGCCCGGCAGGTGCGGCTGCGGTTACGCGGTGAGTCGCACGACGACATGCATTCCACCCGCGAGTCGGCGCTGGCCTTCGTGGCCGGCAAGAAGGTCGAGGAGGTGGTCGCGCTCGGCGAGGAGATCTACGACGAGTCGATGTCGGACAAGATCTGGCGCGGCACCCAGGCCCTCGCCCGCGTGCACCTCGACGCCGGGCAGCGGGTCTGGCTCGTCACCGCCACGCCCGTCGAGCTGGCCACCATCATCGCCGACCGGCTCTCGCTCACCGGGGCGCTGGGCACGGTGGCGGAGTCCGAGAACGGGGTCTACACCGGGCGGCTCGTCGGCGATGTCCTGCACGGCGCGGCCAAGGCCGACGCCGTGCGCTCGCTCGCCGCCCGTGAAGGCCTCGACCTGTCGCACTGCTCGGCGTACTCCGACTCCATCAACGACCTGCCGATGCTCTCGCTCGTCGGGCGGGCGGTGGCCGTGAACCCCGACTCGGCGCTGCGAGCCGAGGCCAAGCGCCGGGGCTGGGAGGTCCGCGACTTCCGCACCGGGCGCAAGGCGGCCCGGATCGGCATCCCGACCGCGCTGGGCGTCGGCGCGGCAGCGGGCGGCGTGGCCGCCGGACTCGCCGTGCGGCGCCGAGCGGCCTGACGGCCGATCAGCGCCAGA
>CAZZZE010000398.1:0-3005 GCA_964658365.1 uncultured Jatrophihabitantaceae bacterium | reverse complement strand
GTAGATCGGCGGCGTGCGCTCGAGCATGGTGCGGATCTGGACGGGCGAGGTCTGCGTGCGCAGCACGACGTTGCTCGCCTGGGACCCGACGTAGAAGGTGTCGGTGAGATCGCGCGACGGGTGCAGGGCGGGCGTGTTGAGGGCGTCGAAGTTGAACCAGCTGCTCTCGGCCTCCGGGCCTTCGGCGACCTCCCAGCCCATGGCCAGGAAGCCGTCGCAGATGCGCTCCATGGTGGTGGTGATCGGGTGCCGCGCGCCGACCGGTCGCCGGGTGGTGGGCAGGGTGACGTCGGCGCGCTCCTCGACGAGCACCCGGGCGTCGCGCTCGGCCTCGAGCTCGGCCTGCCGGGCGGCGGCGGCCTGCTTCACGCGACCGCGCGCCGGGCCGATGCGCTGTCCGGCGGCCTTGCGGGCGGCCGGCGGCAGGGCGCCGATCTCGCGGTTGGCCAGTGCCAACGGCGAGCGATCGCCGTCGTGGGCCAGGACGGCGGTCTTGAGCTCGTCGAGGGTGCCGGCGGCGGCGAACGCGTCGAGGGCGGCGGCGACCGCGGCCTCGACGTTCTCGGGCTGCAGGGTGGCGACCTCGACCGGGTCGAAGTTCTCGGAAGGCATGCGTCAGTTCCTTGGACGAAGCGGGCGGACGCACGCCCGGGGTGATCAGGCGCGCGCAGGGCGAGCGGCCGCAAGCCGCGCGCCGAAGGGCGAAGAGCTGCCCGCGAGTGCGTCGATCACGCCCTGGACCATACCGGGTACGGCGCAGCGGCTTACCGGGTCCGCGGCCGGGGTCAGCAGTCCCGTGCACCCGGCCGCTCCCCGCCGCCACGAGGTTCACGCTGTTGCCCGCTCCCGGCCCGGCCGGCCCGGCTCGACGCTAGGCTCGCACCGTGTCTGAGGGACGCTTGCCGGTGGCAACGTCCGCGCTGATCGGGCGGTCCGACGAGGTCGGCGCGGTGCTCGCCTTGCTGTCCGGCTCGTCGCGCCTGGTCACGCTGACCGGGCCGCCGGGCGTGGGCAAGACCCGGCTCGCGCTCGAGGTGGCGAGCAGCCTGGCCCTCGCCGGCGCCGGCCGCGTCGCCTGGGTCGCGCTCGACCGGGTCGTCGATCGGCACGAGGTGCCCGGCGAGCTGGCCCGGGGCCTCGGCGCCGGGCGTCGGCCGCCGCTGCGGCCAGCGGATCCGACGGCCCACGGCCCGGCCGAGCGCGAGATCGTGCTGGTGATCGACAACTTCGAACACCTGCTCGATGCCGCGCCGGCGGTCACCGAACTGCTCGATCGGGTAGCGGGCCTCCGCGTCCTCGCGACGAGCCGGCAGCGGTTGAACCTGCTCGCAGAGATCGAGTTCCCCGTTCCGCCCTTGGCAGTCCCGACCGAAGCGGCGAACGACGACGTCGCCGGTCTCGCCGGCAATCCGGCCGTCCAGCTGCTCCTGGCGCGGTCGCCGGCACACGTGGCGCTGGATCGTCGCACTGCCCGTCCGCTTGCCGAGATCTGTCGCCGGATGGACGGCCTGCCCCTCGCGGTCGAACTGGCCGCAGCGCGGCTGCGGGTCTTCACGCCGAGTGAGCTGGCGTTTCGGCTCGACCGCCGCAGCGTCGTGCTGATGGGCGCACAGCGGGACGCGCCACCACGCCACCGCACCCTTGCCGCAGCGATCGCGTGGAGCCACGAGCTGCTTCCGGACGCCGAACGCACCGCTTTCCGACGGCTCGCGGTGCTCGCCGGGGAGTGGGACCTCGCGGCCGCCTGTGCGGTCTGCGGCGGGAACGAACCGGACGTGCTCGCGGCCGTCGAATCGCTGCTGGAACACGGCCTGATCCAGGGCATGGGCAGGGACGGTTCGGGGCGGTTCAGGATGCTGTCCAGCCTGCGTGACTATGCGAGTGACCTCCTGGTCGCCAGCGGCGAGGTGGTGATGACGCGCACCCGACACGCCGAATACTTCGCGAGGATCAGCTCGGCATGGGAGCAAACCCTGGGAACGGACGCGGAGAACTCGACATGGGCCGAGTTCGACGCGACGCACGCCGACATAGCGGCTGGCTTCGAGCATCTGCCCAGCGGCAACGAGCGCGCCCGACTCGGGATCGCGCTGGCGTGGCACGCCTACCTGCATGGCTCGCTCGCCCACGCCGCAGCCCTCGTGGACGCGCTGCACGACATGGACGACCCGCGTTCCGAGTCCGTGGTGCCCGGTGGGCTCGATGACGGCACGCGGGTGGCCGTCCTGGTCGCGGCCGGAGTCGCTGGTTTCGGCAGGGGCGACCTGGAGCGGGCCGAACTCGATCTGCGCTCGGCCGTGGAACTCAGCGTTGCGCTCGGCGACGAACGGCGCCAGGCGATCGCGACGTCATTTCAGGGCCATGTGGCACGAGAGCTCGGTGACGTGGATTCGGCGGCCGACTTCTATCGCCGCGCACGGGTGATATGCGAACGCCGCGGCCACGTGCGCGGCACCGCTTGGGCTGCCTATGACCTGGGGTTACTCGCGGTGGACGGTGACGATCTGCGCGCTCGCGCCGACGCCGAACCACTGCTACGCGAGGCTCTGACCTACTTCGACGACCTGGAATACGACTGGGCCGTGGCGCACGCAGCGCGCGGGCTTGCCACCGCGCTGCTCGAGCAGGGTCTGGTTGACGAGGCCGGCCGGCTGCTCGAGCGGTCGCTGCTGCTGCATGAACGGGTCGGCGATCGGCGAGGCACCGCGCAGTGTTTCGAAGGACTGGCGTCCGTCGCCGCGGCCCGCGGATCGCACGCCGTCGCCGCCCGTCTGCTGGGGGCCGCGCACCAGGACCGGCGACGGGGCGGCACGGGGCCCACGGGGTCCGAGCACACCCGCCTCGATGACCTGAACGCACAGCTGACCGCAGCATTGGGCCGGGTCGCCGTCGACCATGAGAAGCACACCGGACGCACCGCCCCGCGCGCGGCGGTGATCACCCTCGCCCGCTCGGTCGCCGAACAGCCCAGCGCCCCTGTGACCGTCACGCTCACCGCCCGGCAG
>CAZZZE010000397.1:0-3013 GCA_964658365.1 uncultured Jatrophihabitantaceae bacterium | reverse complement strand
CCCGCGAAGGACGCCAAGGCCGCCGAGGACGTCAGCGCGACGCATCGCCGCCGGGTGCGCGACCGGCTCGCCCGCCGCATCGTCACCACGACCCGGCAGAGCACCGTCAAGCCGGTGCTCGAGCCGCTGCTCGCGATCCACCGCGCGGCGCACCCGAAGGCCGACGCCCGGATGCTGCAGCGCGGCTACGACGTCGCCGAGGACTGCCACCGCGGCCAGTTGCGCAAGAGCGGCGACCCCTACATCACGCACCCGCTCGCGGTGGCGACGATTCTCGCCGAACTCGGCATGGACTCCACCACCATCGTCGCCGCCCTGCTGCACGACACCGTCGAGGACACCGGCCTGACGCTCGACGACGTCACGCGCGAGTTCGGCGAGCAGGTCGCCCACCTCGTCGACGGCGTCACCAAGCTCGACAAGGTCAACTACGGCGCCGCGGCCGAGGCCGAGACCATCCGCAAGATGATCGTGGCCATGGCCCGTGACCCGCGGGTCCTGGTCATCAAGCTCGCCGACCGGCTGCACAACATGCGCACGCTGCGCTTCCTGCCACCCGAGAAGCAGGAGCGCAAGGCCCGCGAGACGCTCGAGGTACTCGCTCCGCTGGCCCACCGGCTGGGCATGAACACGGTCAAGTGGGAGCTCGAGGACCTCGCGTTCGCCACCCTCTACCCCAAGCGCTACGACGAGATCGTCCGGCTCGTGGCCGAGCGCGCGCCGAGCCGCGACACCTACCTGGGTCAGGTCATCGAGCGGGTCAAGACCGACCTCGCCAAAGGGGCGATCAAGGCCGAGGTCACCGGCCGGCCGAAGCACTACTACTCGATCTACCAGAAGATGATCGTGCGCGGCCGCGAGTTCACCGACATCTACGACCTCGTCGGCATCCGCGTGCTCGTCGAGTCCGAGCGCGACTGCTACGCCACCCTCGGTGTCATCCACGCGAACTGGCAGCCCGTCCCGGGCCGGTTCAAGGACTACATCGCGATGCCGAAGTTCAACATGTACCAGTCGCTGCACACGACGGTCATCGGGCCGGGCGGCAAGCCGGTCGAGCTGCAGATCCGCACGTTCGGCCAGCACCGTACTGCCGAGTACGGAATCGCGGCGCACTGGAAGTACAAGGAACACAACGTCGACGTCTCCACGCCGGCCGGCATGTCCAACGACATGGGTTGGCTGCGTCAGCTGCTCGATTGGCAGCGCGAGGCGCAGGAGCCCGAGGAGTTCCTCGACTCGCTGCGCTACGACCTCGGCGCCACCGAGGTCTACGTGTTCACCCCCAAGGGCGACGTGTTCCCGCTGCCGCAGGGCTCCACGCCCGTCGACTTCGCCTACGCGGTGCACACCGAGGTCGGGCACCGCTGCATCGGCGCCCGCGTCAACGGCAAGCTCGTCGCGCTCGAGAGCCCGCTCGACCACGGCGACACCGTCGAGGTCTTCACCTCGAAGTCCGAGAGCGCCGGGCCGTCGCGCGATTGGCTCGAGTTCGTCAAGTCCCCGCGGGCCCGCACCAAGATCAAGCAGTGGTTCGCGCGCGAGCGGCGCGAGGACGCCATCGACGCCGGCAAAGCTGCGCTCACCAAGGCGATGCGCAAGGCGGCGCTGCCCATCCAGCGGGTGCTGGGCGGTGACCAGTTGCTGACCCTCGCGCAGGACATGCACTACCAGGACATCTCGGCGCTCTACGCGGCGATCGGCGAGGGCCACGTCTCGGCGCAGTCGATCGTGCAGAAGATCGTCTCGCAGCTCGGCGGCTCCGAGGGTTCGGTCGAGGACATCTCCGAGGTCGTCGTCCCCACCGACGACACGCCCCAGGCGGGCCGGCGCAACGGCAGCGACGTCGGCGTCGTCGTCCGCGGCGTCAGCGACGTGTGGGTCAAGCTCGCGCGGTGCTGCACGCCGGTGCCGGGCGACGACATCATCGGCTTCGTCACCCGCGGCGGGGGCGTGTCGGTACACCGCGGCAGCTGTACGAACGCCTCGTCGCTCACCGGCCAGCCCGAGCGGCTCGTCGAGGTCGACTGGGCACCCACGGGCGGCTCGAGCTTCGTGGTGTCCATCCAGGTCGAGGCGCTCGACCGGCACGGGCTGCTGTCCGACATCACCCGGGTACTCACCGAGGAACGCGTCAGCATCCTGTCGGCGAACGTCAGCACCAACCGCGATCGCGTCGCGGTCAGCAAGTTCACCTTCGAGATGGCCGAGGCCAAGCACCTCGGCCACCTGCTGAAGGCGATCCGCTCGATCGAGGGCTGCTACGACGTCTACCGCGTGCACGCCTCGCACTGACCGTCAGCCGACGCTGACCTTCGTGAGGCGCAGCGTCAGCTTGGGGGTCCCGTCGGTCGAGCCGTTGGCCGTCCCCGCCTTGTAGACCTTGTCGACCACGCCCAGGCCGGCCGTGACCGTGCCGAAGACGGTGTAGGACGCCGAGAGCGTCGAGTTCTTGTCGACGATGAAGAACTGGCTGCCGTTGGTGTTCGCGCCGGAGTTGGCCATGGCCAGCACGCCGCGGGTGTACTTCTCCTTGCCGGTCAGCTCGTCATTGAACGTATAACCCGGGCCGCCCGTGCCCTTCGCCGTCGGGTCACCGCACTGCAGGACGTAGATGCTCTTGGTGACGAGCCGGTGGCACGTGGTGGCGTCGAAGTACTTCTGCTTCGCGAGCGAGACGAAGCTGTTCACGGTGCACGGCGCGCTCGCCCGGTTGAGCCTGAAGGTCATCGCGCCCCGCGAGGTGGTCACTTTCACCGTGACGGTGCCGACCTTCGACGCCGTCGTCGCGGGGGTGGCGACCTTGCGGGCGGCCGTTCCCGACTTCGGGTAGCTGCAGGTCGCCGACGTCGTGGCGGCCGACGACGATGCCGACGCCGAGGCGGTCTTGGTCGACGATTTCTTGGCCGCTGCCGAGGGCGACGAACCGTTGGTGACCGCGATCAGGGTGACGACGAAACCGATGATCAGCAGGGTCCCGACGATCGACACGATGATGTTGATCCGGCGGCGG
>CAZZZE010000396.1:0-3014 GCA_964658365.1 uncultured Jatrophihabitantaceae bacterium | reverse complement strand
TAGACGTTGCGGGTGAACAGGTTGGCTGCGGCGATCGACATGATCGCGGCCGGCACGAGAGCGCCGATCGCAATGGCCGCGAAGGCCACCCCCGTGAACCAGGACGGGAACGCGTACTCGAAGAAGTGCGGCACCGCCAGCTGGGCGTTAGCCTTGCCGTCCTGCCCGAAGACGGTCATGTGGCCCTGCTTGACCTCGTAGATCGCGGCGAAGCCGAGCAGGGCCAGCAGCGCCAGCATCATCGAGTACGCCGGCAGCAGCGCGGCGTTGCGGCGGATCGTCATCCGGCTCTTGCTGGCCAGCACCCCGGTCATCGAGTGCGGGTACATGAACAAGGCCAGCGCCGACCCGAACGCGAGCGTTCCGTAGGCCCATACAGTCTTGTCGCCGGTGACGAGCGCGCCCACCGGCGGGCCGCCCGGCTTGCTGGGCGCGGTCAGCTTCGTCTTGGCCGCGCCGAACATGTCACCGAAACCGATCTTGGTGCCGACGTAGACCACCGCGACCACGATGACGACGTAGATCAGCGTGTCCTTGACGAACGCGATCAGCGCGGGCGCCCGCAGGCCGGAGGAGTAGGTGTACGCGGCGAGCACCGCGAAGGCGATGATCAGCGGCAGGTCGCGCTGGAAGACGTTGCCGGTGCCGCCAATGCCCATCGTGTCGAGCACGGCCTGGATGCCGACCAGCTGCAGCGCGATGTAGGGCATGGTCGCGACGATGCCGGTGATCGCGATGGCCAGCGCCAGCGCGCGGCTGTCGTAGCGGCCGCGGATGAAGTCGGCCGGCGTCACGTACCCGTGCCGGTGCGCGACGCTCCACAACCTCGGCAGGAAGACGAAGATGATCGGGTAGGCGACGATCGTGTACGGCACCGCGAAGAAGCCGCTGACCGCACCGGTGGCGAACATCGCGGCCGGCACGGCGACGAACGTGTACGCCGTGTAGAGGTCGCCGCCGAGCAGGAACCAGGTGATCCACGTGCCGAAGCCTCGGCCGCCGAGACCCCACTCGTCCAGGCTGTTCATCGACGCCGCCCGCCGCCACCGCACGGCCAGGAAGCCGCCGGCGGTCACGAGGACGAAGAAGAACAGCACCACGGCCAGCTCCACGCCGTGCACCCCGCCGCCAGCGGCAAGCGTCGCGCTCATTTCTCGACCCGCGCGCGCTTGATCACCACATAGGCGACGAAGGTCAGCAACGGCGTGATGAACACCCACAGGATCTGGTACCAGTAGAAGAACGGGAAGCCCCACAACGTCGGTGTCTCCCGCGAGTACGTGGGCACCAGCGCCAGCGCGACCAGCGGGATGCCGAGCAGCACGGCCACGGCGATCGCGGCGGGGACCGGCAGGCGGGGTGGGCGGTTCGACGGCATCGTCTCTCCTCTGTGATCTCTCAGCCTGCGTCGGACCTTAGTACGCAATGTCCCCATTGCACCCGTCTGACCCGGGGCGAGTTGCCGCCCGGCCGTCGCCGGCGCAGCGCGGAGTGGCAGGCTCGGTGACGATGTCCGCGCTCACCGACACCCTGACTGCCCGCACCTCGCTCGACGACGCGCAGGTCGATCACATCGCCCGGCTGGTCGGGGAGTGGCAGCTGCTCTCGGACCTCGCCTTCGCCGACCTGCTGCTGTGGGTGCCCGTGGCCGTGCCCGCGGCCGAGGCCGGCAGCGTCCCCGCGTTCCTGTGCGTCGCGCAATGCCGGCCCACCACCGGTCCGACGGCCTATCAGCACGACCAGGTCGGGGTGCTGCAGGTCGGCGGGCGGGTGGCGCCGCTGCGCGTCGCGTACTCCGAGGCCCGGATCTTCCGCGAGGTCGACCCGGACTGGGACGGCGACCTGCCCATCCGCCGGGAGGCGATCCCGGTGCGCTGCAAGGACGACGTCGTGGCCGTCATCGGCCGCGACGCCAACCTGGCCAGCGTGCGCACCCCGAGTCAGCTCGAACTCGTCTACCTGCAAAGCGCTGCCGACCTCGCCGGCATGGTGTCCGACGGCACCTTCCCGGCCGCCGACTCGCCGCTGGAGGAGGGCGCGGGACCGCGGGTCGGCGACGGCCTCGTGCGCCTCGAACCCGACGGCACGATCATCTACGCCAGCCCCAACGCGCTGTCGGCCTTCAACCGCCTCGGCGTCACCGGCAACGTGCTCAGCGAGCCCATCGACGCCCTGACGAGCACCGTCGCCGATGACCCGTTCGACGCCGGCGACCTGGCCACCGCCGTGGCCGACGCGATCGACGGCGGCCACCCGGCCAGCATCGAGATCGACGGCGGGGGAGCGACGATCCTGTTCCGCGCCATGCCGCTGCGCCCGCGCGGCGAGACCCTCGGGGCGCTGCTGCTCATGCAGGACGTCACCGAGCTGCGTCGCCGTGACCGCCAGATCCTGTCGAAGGACGCGACCATCCGCGAGATCCATCACCGGGTGAAGAACAACCTGCAGACGGTGGCCGCGCTGCTGCGCCTACAGGCGCGCCGGGTGGCGGTGCCCGCCGCCCGCACCGCGCTGGAGGAGTCTATGCGGCGGGTGCAGTCGATCGCGCTGGTGCACGAGACCCTGTCTGTCTCGATCGACGAGTCGGTGAATTTCGACGATGTCGTCGACCGGCTGCTCGGCATGCTTTCGGACGTCATGGGCTCGGCCGAGCGGGTGCATGCCACCCGCGAGGGGACGTTCGGCGAGGTGCCGGCCGAGATCGCCACGGCGCTCGTGCTGGTGATGACCGAGATCGTGCAGAACGCCATCGAGCATGCCTTCCCCGACGAGCGCGGGGGCACGGTGACCGTGTCGGCACGGCGCAGCCGCGGCTCGCTGAGCGTCTCGGTGCGCGACGACGGCGTCGGCCTGCCGGCCGGGTTCTCGGGCGTGAAGTCAGACCGGCTCGGCCTGCAGATCGTCAACACGCTGGTCTCGGCCGAACTCGGCGGAACGGTCGAATTCGGGCGCGTAGCCGGTGACGGTCCGGGTGGCGGCGGTACGGAGGCGGTCCTGCGGATACCGCTCGCGCC
>CAZZZE010000395.1:0-3020 GCA_964658365.1 uncultured Jatrophihabitantaceae bacterium | reverse complement strand
GACGTCACCCTGCGCCGCGACGTGGCCGACACCCTCGACGCCGCCGAGCTGCACCGGGTCATCCACGCCACCCGGGTGGCCACCCGGCGATATCGCAGCACGTTGCGCATCTTCGCGCCGGCCCTCCACGGTGACCGTGCGGGCGCGCTCGACGTCGAGCTGGCCTGGTTCGCCGCCGCCCTGGGCGAGGTGCGCGACCGGCACGTCCTGCGTACGCACCTCGACGCCGCCTTCGACGAGCTCGCCCCCGAGCTGGTGGTCGGCCCGATCCGGCGTCGGGTCGAGCGAACGCTCGAGGCCGAGGAGGCCGCGGCCCGCGCGGCGCTGGCCGAGGTCATGGCCTCGCCGCGCTACCTGGCGCTGCTCGCCGAGCTGCGCGACTGGTCGGCCGACCTGCCCGTGCACGACGCCGACGAGCCCGCGTCAGCAGTCCAGCGCTACGTGCGCGAGGCGGCGGCGACCATGGACAAGCGGGTTGCCGCCGCGCGCCACGCGCGCACCGACGACGTGGCCTACCACCGGGCCCGCAAGGCGGCCAAGCGGGCCCGCTACGCCGGCGAGCTCGCCGCCCCCGCGCTCGGCAAGACGGCGCGGCAGCTGGCCAAACGCGCCAAGAAGCGCCAGGAGCGATTGGGCGACCGGCAGGACGAGGTCGTCGCGGCGCGATTCCTCCTGCGGCTGGGCGCAACCGGCGGGAACGGCTTCACCCTCGGCGTGCTCTATCAGCGCCAGCGTGACCTCGCCGGGGGCGTGTCCTAGGAGGGCGACGCGTCCAGCACGGCCTCGACGCTGTCACCGACGGGGATCACGTCGTCGAGCCTGGTGATCCGCAAGATCTTCACGAGGTGCGGTTTGGTCGAGGCGATCGCCAAGCGACGCCCGGCCTCCTCGAGCTGCTTCATGGTGCCGACGAGCACCCCGAGCGCCGAGGAGTCGATGAAGTCGCTGCCGGCCAGGTCGATCACGACGGCATCACGAGTGTCCTCGCCGATGAGCTCGTCGAGCGCCTCGCGCAGCGGCCCGGCCGAGTAGACGTCGAGGTCGCCGACCGGTTCGACGACCACGGCACCCGGACGGCGGCTGATCCCAATATGGAAGGTCACGGACGAAACCCTAACGTGGCGGCTGGGTCGGTCCGTCGTTCGCGGTTGCGTAGTGGCGCCGATGCCGGGATCGGTAGGGTCCGATGAACCGAACCAAGGCGAAGGGCTCCCCACGTCATCATGGCCGACTCCCGCGAGGCGGAGCTCTTCGATCTCGACACCGACATCGGACGCGCATATGCCGCCGTCGACTGGTCCGCCGGACCGCTGGGCCCGCCGGGGAACTGGCCCGAGAGCCTGCGGGCCACGTTCTCGCTCATGGTGTCCTCACGCTTCGCGATGTGGATGGCATGGGGCCCCGAGCTGGTCTTCTTCTGCAACGACACCTACCGCCGCGAGACCCTGGGCGCCAAGTACCCGTGGGCCCTGGGCCGACCGGCCACCGAGGTCTGGGCGGAGATCTGGCCCGACATCGGCCCGCTGATTACCGACGTCCTCGCGGGCCGCGGGGCGACTTGGGACGAGGGCCTGCAGCTGTTCCTGCAGCGCAGCGGCTTCGTCGAGGAGACCTACCACACGTTCTCCTACAGCCCGCTGACCGACGACGACGGCAGCATCACCGGGATGCTGTGCGTGGTCAGCGAGGACACCGCTCGCGTGCTGAGCCAGCGGCGCATCGCGGCGCTGAGCGACCTCGCGTCCGGGCTGTCCGACGCGAGTTCCGCCGCCGAGATCTTCGCCGCCGCCGAGGCCAGGTTGGCCAACGACCCGTTCGACCTGCCGTTCGTGGCCGGCTACCTGCTCGACCCGCCCGGCCACGGCAGCACCGGCGAGCCCACGGCGCGCCTGGCCTTCACCAGCGGCATCACCGCCGGCCACGCGGCCGTGCCGCGCTCGTTCGTCCCGGGCGCGACCAGCAGCCCGTGGGCGCAGCTCTGGCCCGAAGACGGCGCGCCGCGCACCGTCGACCGGTTGACGGCGCGGTTCGACGACCTCCCGACGGGGGCGTGGTCGGTGCCGCCCGAGCACGCCGTGATCGCCCCGCTGCGGGCCAGCGGCGAGCACGCGCGGATCTCCGGCGCGCTCGTCGTCGGCGTGAACCCGCACCGCGCGGTCGACGCCGACGTCGTCAACTTCGTCGGACTCATCGCCGATCAGCTGGCGGCGGCGATCGCCCGCGGGCAGGCGTTCGACGCCGAGCGCGAGCGCGTCGAGCAGATGGCCGAGCTCGACCGGGCCAAGACCACGTTCTTCACCAACGTCAGCCACGAGGTGCGCACGCCGCTTACCCTGCTGCTCGGCCCGACCGAGGACGCGCTGGCCGACACCGACGACCCGCTGACCGCCGGTCAGCGCCGCCGCATCGAGGTCGTGCACCGCAACGCCGAACGGCTGCTCAAGCTCGTCAACACTTTGCTGGACTTCTCCCGGCTCGAGTCGGGGCGCACGCAGGCCAGCTTCGAACCGGTGGCCCTGGACCGGTTGACCGCCGAGGTGACCAGCATGTTCGAGTCGGCGTTCGCGAGGGCCGGGCTCACCCTCAGCATCGACTGCCCTCCGCTGCCCGACCCGTTCTTCGTCGACCGCGAGATGTGGTCGAAGATCGTGCTGAACCTGCTGTCGAACGCGCTGAAGGCGACGTTCGCCGGCGGCGTCAGCGTGCAGCTGTCACCCACCGCCGACGGCGCCGCCCTCGTCGTGCGCGACACCGGCGTCGGCATCGAGCCCGACGAGCAGGCGCGGTTGTTCGAGCGCTTTCACCGGGTGGCTGGCGCACGCCTGCGCACGCACGAGGGATCCGGCATCGGGCTTGCGCTCGTCGCCGAGCTGGTCGCCCTGCACGGGGGGACGGTGTCGGTCGACAGCACGCCGGGACAGGGCAGCGCCTTCACCGTGGTCGTCCCCGCCGGTTCGGCGCACCCGCCGGCCGAGCGCATGGTGTCCGCGCAGCGGCGGCAGTCCGAGTCGGCGCCCGCG